>CAURKK010000053.1:0-9557 GCA_963525505.1 uncultured Gemella sp. | reverse complement strand
AAAAATATATAATAATATTCTAACTCTATATTTTAATTTTTTCAAGAATAGAATATTATTATATTCGATATGGTATTGTAATATTATATGAATTTTTGGATAACAAAATAAAGAATAAATTTAGTATGTACGTTTAAAAAGTATTGTTAAAAAATTCTTCTCTTAATATTCCATATTTTATAGAATCATAGTAAACTCCGTTAAAGTATCTAACTTTTCTGATTCTTGCTTCACATACAAGACCAAGTTTTTCAGCTAATTTTATCATCCTAGGATTACCACTCCACGTGGTAAGACCAATGTGCTGTATTTCAGGGAATTTATTAAAACAAATTTTAATCCATTCATTTAACGCTGCATAGCCTATTCCTTTAGCCCATGTATTCTTCTCATATATTACTATTCCAATCTCTAGCCAGCGTGTTGAAAAGCTTTCCCAGTAGTGTGTTACAATACCAATAGGTTTATCGTTAAGAAAAAGGCCTAAAACATTATCACTTAAGTAATATTCATGATGATTTTTTAGTAGAAATGTTTCTAAATCCATATACTTGAAATCATTAAAATATGGGGCGTTGTACTTACTCCATTCTGGATTTTCTGACGAGTAAATCACATTATATAAATCAAATAAATGCTTTTCTTCAATTTTTTTTAGTGTAATCATAAAAATCTCCTTTTCTATATTATATCATAGGAAAAACTAGAGAATATATAAATTGCTCGTATAAGTAATTTTATTATTATTTTAAATTTTTGCATGATATGATAATTTTTGTGTAAATAAACATAGAGGTAAGGAATCGAAAAATTTAGTGAAATAATATCTGATAGTTTTCTTTGGATCATGAATATAGGGCTTTTAATAATAGGAATATTGTTATCTTTTGGATTAATAATGGAAGCTAAGGAGATCTTTTATGAAGGAATAAAATTTTTAACCAACCAGGGAAATTATCAACATTTTGTTGAGGAAATACTTGTATTCTTTTTATATTTTGAATTTGTAGCCTTAATAGTCAAGTATTTTAAAAATAATTATCATTTTCCTTTAAGATATTTTATTTATATAGGAATAACGGTAATTATTAGACTGATTATTGTTCAACATGATGACGCCAAAAGTATTTTAATATGGGCTGGAGCAGTAATAAGTCTAGTAATAGCTGAAAAATATATAAAAAAAAGATTAAGAAAAGACTTCGAACTTATTTAGGTTCGAAGTCTAAATTTTTATTTCACTGTGTATTTACCAGTTTTATAATCGATAGTTATTCCTTTTTGGAAATTTGGTAAGAATACATTGTACTTAATACTCTTACCATTATCTTCAACTGACATAGCTTCCATAATGACACCTTGTGCAACTAAGTCGTTACCTTTAAATACAGGAGTTACTCGATAACGAACGTGTTTTTTTGTTTTCTTAACGTAGTCCGCAACTTCATTTTCAAAAGGAATCATATTGTGATTCATAAATCTTGTGCCTGTCATAAGATTTTTGTCATTATCATTTTCACCAGCAAGTTGGAAAGCAATAAGGTGAGATCTATCATACACATGGGTACCACGATTGCTTTGCCATCCACTAGGACGAACATGAGCAATTTCTTCACGTTTATCAGTTGGCATTAAATCAACACCAATAATTCCGTTTGCTTGACCAACACGACCTAGTTTATCGAGTGGACTGTAATTTTCAAAAGATGTTGTAGAAAGATCTTCTTTAGTAAAATATGGGTTATTATTGTTTAATACCTTATATTTATTATTATCTGTAGCTTCACTTTCTTTTGGTGCAGTAAGTGAATTTATCACATCATCAGGAATTTTTGATACACTTGTAAAAGTTGTAGTATTTGTATTTTTATTTGATGATTTATTAGTATAGTATGTTATAGCGAATGCCGCTAGAATGACTATAGCGATAGAAATAATTGAAAATAATGAAAATTGTTGTTTTTTTCTCTTTGCCATAAGGCCTCCTTATTAAAATAGTAAGTTAAATAACTAAGAGGAAGAGTTAAGCTCTTCCCCAAAATCTATTTTACTTTTTGAAATAGTTAATTCCCATTGCATCTTTTACTTCATCTAAAGTAGCAGCAGCAACTTTTTCGGCTTTTTCACTTCCAGCTTTAAGCATTCTATAAACTTCAGCTTTGTCTTTTGCGAATTCTTCACGGCGTTCTCTGATAGGACGTAAGTAATCTTGCATTACATCATTTAAACGACGTTTAAGTTTCATATCACCAAGTCCACCACGAGAATAGTGCTCTTTAAGTTCAGCGACCTCATCAGTGCGAGAATCAAAAATATCAAGGTATGTGAATACTACATTTCCTTCTACTTGACCTGGATCCTCAATTTTAATATGATTTGGATCAGTGTACATTTTCATGATTTTAGCTTTAATGTTCTCTTCGCTATCCCCTAAATATATACCATTGTTTAAACTTTTACTCATTTTCCCTTGTCCATCAATTCCAACAAGACGAGCATGATTTTTTGGTGGTAGTACAATTTCAGGTAATACTAAAACTTCTTTATTATACGTTCTATTGAAGTCACGAACAATTTCACGTGTTTGTTCAAGCATAGGTTTTTGATCTTCACCTACAGGAACATGAGTTGCTTTAAATGCAGTAATGTCTGCAGCTTGACTTACGGGATAAGTAAAGAATCCAGCAGGGATACTTTCACCAAATTTTTTATCATTAATTTCTTGCTTAACAGTAGGATTACGGTGTAACCTTGAAACTGAAACTAAATTCATATAATACATGTATAATTCAGCAAGTTGTGGAATTTGTGATTGAATGAAAATAGTAGTCTTACTAGGATCGATTCCAACAGCAAGATAATCAAGTGCAACTTCTGTTATATTTTCAATAACTTTTCCAGGATTATCAGCATTGTCAGTAAGTGCCTGCTGATCTGCAATCATAATAAATACTTCAGTATCATCTTCATTTTGTAATGCTATACGATTTTTTAAAGAACCAACATAGTGACCTAAGTGAAGTTTACCAGTAGGTCTATCTCCAGTTAAAATAATTTTTGTCATAAAAGGGTAACTCCTTTATAATAATTTTTATAATTCCTTATAATTATACCATAATATATGAAAAGTTTGTTTGAATTAGTATAAAAAATATCATTTTGGATAAAATTTAGTGTTTTAGTCAGCAAAAAATGTTATAATAAGAGATAAAGAAATAGTTAATTATTAAGGAGATTAATATGATATATATAGAATCAAAAAGTAATGATCCACGATATAATACAGCATTAGAGCTTTATGCATTCAATGAACTTGCAGAAAAAGATGATGTATTTATGTTATGGATAAATTCACCATGTATCGTTGTTGGTAAAAATCAAAACACAACAGAAGAGGTAAACCAAAAATTCTGTGATGATAATGGAATAAAAATTGTTCGTCGTGTAAGTGGTGGTGGTGCAGTTTATCATGATTTAAATAACTTAAACTACACAATTATCTCAAACGGAAGAAGCGGAGAAGAATTTGATTTTAAATCATTTTCACAACCTGTACTTGATGCATTAGATTCTCTAGGAGTTAAAGCTGAGTTTACTGGACGTAATGACCTTGAAATCGATGGTCAAAAATTCTGTGGTAATGCACAATATGTGCGTTCGGGACGTATTATGCACCATGGTTGCTTAATGTTTGATGTTAATACTTCTGTTTTAGCAGATGCATTAAAAGTATCTAAAGATAAAATTGAATCAAAAGGTATCAAATCAGTACGCTCACGTGTAACAAATATTAAAGATCATCTTCCAAACCAAGACATGACAGTTCAAGATTTCGTTGCTGCACTTAAAAAATATATGAGTGAAAAATACGAAATGACTGATTTTGTTGCAACTGAAGAAGATGAAGCGGCAATCCTAGCAATTCAAGAAGAAAAAAATAATTCATGGGATTGGGTCTATGGTAAAAATCCTGACTTCAACATTAAACGAAATAGAAGACTTAAAACTGGAAAAATTGAAGCTAATATCATGGTAGAACAAGGTGTTATTACTAATATCAAATTCTACGGAGACTTCTTCGGAGTAATGGACGTAGAAGATATTGCTAAAAAATTAGTAGGTGTAAAATACCAAAAAGAAGATGTTCAAAAAGTGTTAGAACAAATTGACATTAACTCTTACTTCTTAGGAGCAACATTAGAAGAAGTAGTAGATATACTAGTAGATTAATAAGTAATTTTAGGGGGATGTATTATGATAATCACAACGACAAACACTGTTCCAGGAATGGAAATAGCAGAATATAAAGGACTTGCTACAGGTGAAGTAGTAGCTGGAATTAATTTTCTTAAAGATTTAGGTGCTGGACTTCGTAACTTTTTTGGTGGAAGAAGTCAAGGTTATGAAGATGAAATTATTCAAGCAAGAGCTGAAGCCTTAAAAGAATTAGAAGCACGCGCATCTGCAATGGGTGCTAATGCTGTTATAGGAGTAAGAATTGACTTCGATGGACTAGGGAGTAATGGAAACAATATGCTTTTAGTTACAGTTACAGGAACAGCAGTAGTAGTGAGATAGATTTATATATAAATTGTAAAATAAAATTAATGGCAAAATTTGTCAAGATATTGTATAATGATAAACAGTTATTAAAATTTAGCAGAGAGGAAAAATATTATGAGAAAAATATTTAACTTTAAAAAGATTTTCTCTATTTTACTTTTAGCAATTGCTTTAGTGACATCAGCTGTATTTGTAACAGGATGTAGTGATGATAGCTCTAGCTCTAGTTCATCAAAAGCAACATACAAGGTAAGTAAAGAAGATAAAGATTATTTATCAAAACGTTTTTCAGAATTATCTAAGACGAACAATGAAACAGTAGCATATGTTTATGCACCAGGTACTCAGTTAGATGAACCAGTAGTTCAAACTAATGATAATGAAACATACTTAGATAAAACATTTGAAGGTGGGCATCAACCATACCTAGGAACTGTATTTATGGATATGGACAACAAAAAAGACTTCAGCGATAGATTAACTTGGTTATTCGGGCACGCTCGTGGAAGTAAAGTTGGAGATCACCGTATGTTTAACGATGTAAACTTCTATGATAAACAGGAGTTTATGGATAAACATAAATATGTAGTAATTGAAACTCCTGAGAGAAAATACTACTATGAAGCAGCATTCTTAACAATCGTACCAGAAACAACATCATTCTATCGTTTAGATTTTGAAAATGATGAAGATTTCTTAAACCAATTAACAAACGTTAAAAAAGATGCAGCTACTAAAAACGACAGTGTTAAACTTAAAGGATCTGATAAATATTTAGTATTATCAACTTGTCGTGAAGAAGATGAAACAATTCGTTCTAACCTGTATCTACGTCTAATTCCAGACAACGAAATGAACGATTTCTTAGCAAAACACAAAGATGAATTAAAATACGTACCAACAAGATAATATGTATAAAAAGCAATCTATTGATTAAATTCAGTAGATTGCTTTTATATATTTAAATTATATTTTTTCTAGGCATTAACTTAAATTCTCTAATTAGGAAGAATAAAGAAACTGAGAATGCACAAAGGTCTGTTATAGGGGTAGCATAGATTACTCCATTAATACCAAAGAAATGTGAAAGAATAAATAACATTGGTATTAGTACTATAAGTTGCTTAGTTAAGGCGATAGTGACACCAATCTTTGGTTTTCCTATTGCAGAGAAGAAAGTAGAGCTTGAAATATGAACACCATTGATAAATGTAAATAACAAGAAGAATCTCATATACTTAACTGCAAACTCAAAGTAAAGTTCATCACCATTACCAAATAAACTAACAATTTGTTTAGGGGAAATCTCGAAAATTAAGAAGAATGTTATTGAGATAATCATTGCATATTTCATAGTATATTTCATTGTAGTACGAACTCTTTCGTATTTTTTAGCTCCATAATTATAACCGAAAATAGGTTGAGCACCTTGGATTAATCCTATAATAATAGCGATGAATATAATGTTAATTTTAGCTACAATCCCTGCAACAGCAATAGGAATATCATTCCCGTATACAGAATTAGTACCGTGAATATTTAATAAATTGTTTGTTACTATTTGAGCTATCATATTAGAACCTTGGAAAACAAATGAAGGCATTCCAAATCCTGCAGCGACTTTTAATAAAGGTATCTTAGGTATGAAGTCTTGCTTAGTAAATTTAACACTTTTGAATTTTGGAAAATATAAAATAAGAATCAAAGCAGATAAAAATTGACTTATTACTGTAGCCCAAGCTGAACCAGCGATTCCCCAACCGAATCCAAAAATAAAAATTGGATTAAGAATAGTATTAAGTATAGCACCAAAAATAATAGCAAACATAGAGTATTTTGGACTATTATCGGAGCGAACAATAGGGTTAGTGCTAATTGAAATTAGTAAAAATGGTATCCCTAAAGATGTAATACCAGCAAAGGTCATTGCATACTCTAAAATTTCATCTGTAGATCCAAATGCGTACATAAGTGGCTTTAAGAATATATGTACTAAAATTGTAATAATAATACCTATAATAAATAAAGAAGATACTGCAGTACCTACTACAGATTTCGCTTTTTCAGGATTACCACGACCTAACTCAAGATTAAAGTTAGAGGCTGCCCCGATTCCTATCATTAAACCTATCGCTAAGCAAATAGTTGTAAGAGGAAATGCGACATTTGTTGCAGCATTACCTAAGTAACCAACACCTTGACCGATAAAAATCTGATCAATTACACTATACATCGCATTAATAATATTCGCAGTAATAGCAGGCCAAGCAAATGATGTAAGTAATTTTTTTATAGGTTTTGTACCTAGTGGATTTTCTATATAATTTTGTGTTTTTTCCATATAAGTTCCTCCTTAAGTTATTTTATTCAATAGCGTGAAGAAAGTAGAAATTTCTTCTTCAGTTAAGTTTTTAAGAACTTCTTTTTCAGCTGTGTTTAGTAGATTAGAGTAAGTTGATAAAACTTCTTTCCCTACTTTAGTTAAATGTATAGTATATGAACGTCTATCTTTCACGCCACGTTTTCTAATAACGAAATTTTGTTTCTCTAGTGCGTCGATATTACGTCCAACAATATTTCTATCTTTTCTATGTATCTCAGCAAGTTGAGCTTGAGTTAATCCTTCATTTTCTGAAATGTAAATAAGAGTAATGAAATGCCCATGTGTAATACCTATCTCGGAAAGAGGTTGTTTAGTATAACTTCTCATGTTCTCTAATAGTGTAATAATCTTATAACCCAACGCATCTTTTAACATAATTTCACCACCTAAAAATAATATAGCTAATATATTATATACTTGGTATACTATTTTGTCAACAAAAAAAGAAAGGAAGTGAGCAAAAATCGTGATTTCAAAGAAACAAGATTTTATAGAGTCACTTCCCTCAGTAGTTTTTTATATATTTGAAAAGTTTTTATAAAGCGAATTTAGATAACAATAAACCACTGCTCTTATGAGTTTAATATGAACTTTGTTTTTAGGACTTTTGATTAACCCCTTCCTTCTCAGTGTTTTCTTACTATTTGTGAAAATTAGATTCTTCTTGAATTGACAAAGAAAATTAGTAATAATTAATGCTCTAAACCACCCGTTACTTTTGTATCTTCTTTATCAAAGTAAGCTACTGCAGTTTTTATTATTAATTCTAAAGCAGTGATAATATCTTCTTTTTTCATATAAGGCATATTAGGTTTATTTTTAATTTGTTCTTCAATATAAGGGATATGAATAAATCCAGCTTTTATATTTGGATATTTTTTTGAAGTTATGTATAAAGCCTCATACATAATATGATTGCAAACAAAAGTACCAGCAGTATTAGAAATAGCAGAAGGGATATTATTTTTATTCAATTCATCAACAATTGCTTTTATTGGCAGTGTAGAAAAATATGCATTCTCTCCATCTTTTCTTATGATTTCATCAATAGGGCTATTTCCAATATTATCTGGGATTCTAGCATCATCAATATTAATAGCGACACGCTCAGGTGTAATCTTACTTCTTCCTCCAGCTTGACCAACACAAATAACGATGTTAGGAGAAAATGATTTTATGTTTTCTTCTAAAACCTTTGAACTATCTTTAAAGACAGTCGGTAGGGTAATTTTCTTAATTTCTATATTATCGAAATTGTCAGGTAAGCTATTAACACATAAACTAGATGGGTTAATATTCTCTCCACCAAATTTATCAAAACCAGTTATCAATATTCTCATAAAGTACCTCTTAATTTTCATAAAAAAATATATTGCAATAATTAACTTAATAATATTCTAAGGAAATTACAATATCTCAATTAATTAAATTTTTAAATTATATTAATTATAAAACAGTTTAGATAATTTGAAAATAGCATTTTTATAATTTTAGGAGATAAATTGTAATTTGTTTTTAAAAGTGATATTATATGAACATAAGGGGTGAAGATTTTGTCTAGAGAAGAAAAATTAAGAACAATTATTAGCACGATAGATAATTCAGAGTATAGTGCTAATAAGAAAACTACTAATAGTAAATGTATGATGAGAACATTTAAAGAAGCTAATGACACTTGGTTAGCTGATGCTTATTCTAAGAAAAAATATGCTGATTATAAACCATTTCAATTCGTTGATGGAGAGGGAGTAAGATGTTCTATATATTTAAGTGGTTGCTTATTCGCTTGTAAAGAATGTTTTAACGAAAGTATTCAAAACTTTAATGCTGGACAATTATACACAAAAGAAGTAGAAGATCAAATAATACGAGATTTAAGTAATTCATATGTTCAAGGATTAACGATTTTAGGAGGAGAGCCGTTCCTTAATACTCAAGTAGCCAGTGCGTTAGCTAAAAGAGTTAGAGATGAGTTCGGATCAACAAAAGATATCTGGGTGTATAGTGGCTACACATATGAACAACTCCTAAACGGTAGTGAGGATAAAAAAGAATTATTAAGCTTATGTGATGTTTTGGTAGATGGACCATTTATGATTTTTCTAAAAGACCTAAGTTTAAGATTTAGAGGAAGTAGTAACCAAAGAATTATAGATTTAAAAAATTCTACTAAAAATAATGTGGTTCTGTATATGGAGTAAGTTTGAATATCAAGAAATTACTTTAATTAGTAGTTATTTCGTGATATAATAGTTAAGTCAACAATTAGGGATAGATGATATCTCTAATTGTTTTTGTTAATTAATTTATAGAGAGGAGATTAAAAGTTGAAAAATATTATAGAGATTTTTCGAAAGGATATAAAAGAAGTATTTAGAAAAACTAATACGTGGATAATTATAGTAGGATTAATATTTTTACCATCGATGTATGCATGGCCGAATATACTATCTTCATGGGATCCTTATGGACATACTAACAATATAAAGGTTGCTGTAACATCAGAAGATGATGGTGCTACTGTTGATGGAAAAGAATTAAACTTAGGTAATAGTTTAGTTGAGGGATTAAAAAGTAATAAGAACCTAGATTGGCAGTTTGTATCTAATAA
>CAURKK010000052.1:0-9577 GCA_963525505.1 uncultured Gemella sp. | reverse complement strand
GCTGATAAGGCTGGAATTACTATTAATAATATTCAGGGATTCAATGAAAGATTATTGCCGATTATTAATAATCATCTTAATGTTGTAGAGGAAGTATCTAAAGAAGCTAATGTTATAGCAAAAGAGTTGCAGCAGAGACCAGATAAAACAGAAGAAATAAAGGCAAGACAAAAAGCTTTAGATAGCAGACTACAAGCTAGTACAGAAAGATTACAACTAGTAAAGAATATTTTTGAGTATTTTAATAAATTATCAAGTGAGAGATTATTTAATAATCAACTTGAAAGAGTAACTACTTTATCGAATGATATTACGACGATAAAAGAAGTAAATAATAATATTTACAATAAAATGGATCATTATGATGAAATAGCAGATACTGTAAAAGAGGAATTTGTAAGTAAATCTGCTAGAGTTAATGAAGTTTCTTCAAATATGAATTCAAAATTAAATGTAGAAGTTGCACCTTTAATCTCTCAAGTTCTTAGTAAGGCAGAGGTTAATATTGATAAGGTGAGTGGCATAATTGCTGGGGCACAAGGAGAACTACCTGCAGTAGAAAGAAAATTATCAGAAACTGAGGTGAAAATAAGTAATGCATATGGGAAACTATTATCGTTACAAGCCCAAATGCCATCAGCAAAGAGTAAAATTCAAAAACTAACAGATGAAATTAAAAAAGCTGACAACGGGATAGATAAAAATCAATTATTTAATTTATTGAAGGTTGACTATAAACAACAGGCAGAGTTTTTTGCAAATCCTGTTAAACTTCAAGAAAATAAACTTTATCATATAGAAAACTACGGTTCAGCGATGACGCCATTTTATACGGTTCTTTCTATTTGGGTTGGTTCATTACTAATGTCTTCGTTATTAACTACTAAGGTGGAGGATGAGGAAAATAAATACAAACCATATCAAAAATATTTTGGTAGAGGATTATTGTTTGTAATAATTTCTTTACTTCAGACATTAATTATAACTTTAGGTGATATGTATGTTCTAGGTACTCAGGCGACATCACCATTTAGATTTGTTATATTTTCATTATTAATATCTTTACTATTTTCATCAATTATTTATACAATAGTATGTATTTTAGGAAATGTAGGGAAAGCAGTTTGTATTGTATTATTAGTACTGCAATTAGGAAGTTCAGGGGGAACATTCCCGATTCAGATGACTTCAAAATTCTTCCAAACATTATATCCAAAAGTACCGTTCACTTATTCAATAGGATTACTACGTGAAGCGGTAGGTGGTGTATATGCTCCAGCTGTGCACCGTGATATAAAAATATTATTTATATATCTAATTATCGTTCTTGTAGGAGGAGCAATTCTAGTCAGTTTAAAAGCACGTTCTGCTAAATTAAGTAGAGAAAGAGAACGTTCTAAGTTATTCTTGTAATATTTATAGATTATCAGTAGAAATTAGGTAGTTTATTTTGATAAATTACTTAGTTTCTACTTTTTTCATAGGAAATGAAAAATAATATTTTTTGTGATATAATTAAAGGATAAAACCTTAAAATATAGAGGATAAATTATGGTTAAAACATTAGATAGAACAAAAGACATATTTTTAGATACAATGCTTTTGGGAAATGAAATATTAGCGAAAAAAATAAAAACAACTAATAAAACAAAAATTACAGTAGTCTTAGCTGCATATAGAAGTGTAAGTAGATTAGAAAGTGTAATAGAAGATTTATTTAAACAAAGTTTTCAAGAATTCGAAGTGATAGTAGTCGATGATCTTTCTAGTTCAGAAATAGAAGAAGCGGTTGCTACAGTTGACAGTAGTAAAATAAACTATATAAAAAAACAGTTAGGATCTAATTCTTCAGCTAAAAACTGTGCGTTAGAATTTGCTAAAGGTGAATATGTGGTTTTTGTTGAAGAAAATTCTAAATTAAAATCAACGTATTTAGAATTATTATTCGACGAAATTTCTCAAAAAAATCTTGATATAGCGATGCTGACAAGAGTCGGTTATCCTAGTATTCTAGACGGGAGAATTTCATCAGGGCAGAAATATTTAGTAGAAGAAATTAAAAGATTGAAAAGTGATCTAAACTACAATATAACTTCTTGTATATTTAAGAAGAAATTTTTAGATATTTATAATCTAAGATTTCAAGAAGATATGCTCGCTTTAGAGAACTTATATTTCAAGTTAAAAACTTTTGATATAGCAGGAAAAGTAAGTCAAATAGCAAAAATCGGATATAAGGACTTATTGGAAAAAAAATCAGTGAGAAACAATGCAATGATAGATGCGTCTACTAGAAGGATAATGATTGCATTTAATAAAATAGAAGAATTTAAACAAGATAAAAAGTATGAAGATAGTTTAAATTTACTATGTGGATATTTACTTTTTGATGTGCTTAGAATGCATGAAAATATGTCTGAGGAAATAGAAATTTTAGAGTTAATAAAATCTAGAAAAGATTATTTTGACAGTGATACCTTTATTAATAAAACGATGATAGCAATGTCTCCGATAGTGTTTGCTAATCATCTTAACAGAAAGGATAGGAGATAGTTATGAGGCGAATATTACATAATGTGTTTTCATATGCATTTATAGCTTTATTCACAATAGCTTTGACCTGGGCATATGTAGCACCTTTTGTATATGAAAGAATATTAAATCCATTGGCACTATTTTTAGGAACACCTGTGGTTTTTATACTGTTTATTTACGCAGTAAAAAAAGTTTTAGAAACAGACGAAGTCGGACTAAAAAAATATAATCGAATTATAATATTAGTATACTTAGTATTTCAGGCAATAATATTATCGATGGATACCTTAAACTTTTCAGATGGTGCAGAGATAGAAAACGAAGCACACTATATGCTAAACTATGGGAAATTTTCAGGTGAGAGATACTTTTTAGTTTATCCTAATAATATTACACCTACTATTATCCTTTATTGGATATATCGTATAGCAGCATTTCTACATATTTCTGAAGTTTGGATGTTGCATATATTCTGTTTCTTAGTAACAACAGCTACTATATTCTTAACCTATAAAACTGCTGGAAAATTACTAACAAAACAAAAACAAACAATAATTTTTGGGCTAATGATTTTATACATACCGTTTCAAATGTACAGTTTATTCTACTATTCTGATACGTTAATGGTAATCATGGTAGCTTTAATAATATATGTACTTATCCCGTCGGATGGGAGTTTTATCTTTAGAACCAAGCATATTGTAGCTGTTGCGATATTAGTAGCTTTTGCTTGGAATCTTAGATCTAATATCATTATTATTTTACCGGCATTAATTGTGTACTTATTGTTTTTCAAATGGTACAAAAATTTGGTATTATTACTAGTAACCTTCGGAATTGCATTTATCTTCTTTGGAAAAGGATTCGATATGCTTTGGGCACACTATGGATTCTGGAAAGATGATGGTTATAGATTCCCTATGTTACACTGGGTAATGATGGGAATGAGTATCCAAGGTGGAAGTTATAACTGGCAAGATTTCCAATTTACTTACCTTAGTCAGAATAAGATGACTGATGACCTGGGATTATTCTTTAATAGGGTGACTCATAGACCATTTTTCCTGAATTTACTTATGATAGTTCTTAAAATAAGAGGTAATTGGAGTGATGGAACAATAAACTACACTAACGGGACACGTGCATTACGAGATGGGGATGGATTCTTATGGCAATTGTTCTATGGGAGTGATAATAGTTTCTTCATATATATTTCTCAAATGATGTATGTCGTAATTTTATTCGGAATGGTTTATTATATTTACAAACGTAGAAAAGAGTATATAACATCTTGTTTCTTATTCCAAATTATTATTTTTGGAGTATTTATGTTCCATTTAATTTGGGAAGCAAAACCAAGATATGTTTATGCATGGATGCCAATAATCTTTATTTTAGGTGCGAAAGGGCTAATACTATTTGCTGAAAGATATGAGACTATAATATTTGATAAATATAAGAAAAAACTTTATATTGCTTTTGGAGTAGTTTTTGCTCTTCAAGTAGGAAGTGATAGTTTCTTAAGACCATCTTATTCGATGAACTTAGACTATGATTCACGTGTAATTAATGGTATTAGTATATATGCAACAGATAACTATCTACGTGATGGAATAGTTAGAGTTAATAAAGATACTGAAGTAGAACAAACGTTTAAAGCTAATCGTAGTTTCAATTATGTTCGTGGTTATATTTCATCATATGATGAGAAGAATAATTCGAAATATAAAGTAGAAATCATAGATAAAAAAGATAATAAAGTCGTAAGACAACATGAATTCATCTATCGTGAGTTGTATTGGGAATTACCATTGCAGACGTACACGCTACGCTGGTATTTCGATGATTTACCAGCTGGTGATTATAGTGTACGATTCTCACAAGTAGAAAGCGATAATAACGGTAGTATAGTTATTTCTAGTGTACCAAATGAAATGATTGATATGTACGAAGCGGGGAAATTATATATTAATGGTGCAGATCAAAATAAAAAAGATTTATCTCTACAAATAGGTCATAGATACCAAAAACTTTGGTGGTATTAGGGGTACAGAACGGCTCATCTTCGGATGAGTCTTTTTTAATATATTTTAAAAATTTTAATTAAATTTTAAGTATAGTATAAGGTTTATCTTAAGTTAAAGATGTAAAATTAATTATAACACAACATAATAATAATTTTTACAAAGTTAATTGGAGTTTTATCGATCTTCAAGGGTGTAGATAAAATGTACGATTAACAAATTATAGTGAAGCTAAAATTTTCAAAATACAGGGATGAGAAAATTTGAAGTTTCAATTTGGTAAAAATATGTGGCTCATCTATAGATGAGCCTTTCTCTTTTTTAGAGGAGTAGTAATTTAAGTTAATGTTTAGTTATGGTATAAGGTTTATGTAAAGTATTTAGTATAGAATATGGATATAGAAAAAAATGGCACTGTAATTTTATTTTATATCTAGTGGGTGTTATTAATTTCCCATAATATACTTATAATGTAGATATTATTAATTTGCAAACGATTTATTGTCAAAGAAGGTAAAACTGTGTTATAATTAACATACAACTTATAAGGAGCAAACAACTATGGTAAATATTTATGATAAAGCAAATGAATTTGAAAGAGCATTAAGAGAATCTGATGAATACAAAGCATCGTTAGCAGCATCTGAAGGACTATATTCTGATAAAGAAGCTAACGAACTTTATACACAATTCGTATCAAAACAAAAAGATTTAATGGAAGCAGCTCAATCAGGAAATGAGCCTTCAGAAGAAGATTTAACAGCATTAGAAGAAATTCAACAAAAACTAATGGAAAATGCTAAATTTTTAGATTTTGTACAAGCTCAACAAAAACTTCAATTCTTAATCGAAGATTTAAATAAAGTAATGTACAAACCATTAGACGAACTTTTTGAAAAATACGGAAACAAATAAAATAGACTAAAAATAGTAAATCACGGTGTTAGAATGATTCTAACACCGTGATTTTTATATACACATTTAATTTTTATTTAACTTTATTTTCCTCAACATAATCTATTAATTCTAATGTTAGATCATATCTTAAAAATGGTGTGATTAAGTAAATTCCCTTGAAGTGTTTTAAAGCAACATCAAGTAATTTTTTACTTTCTTCTAAAGCAACTTTTTGGCAAAGTTCTTTATCATCTTTAACTTCTTCTAATTTAGCTAAGAAATCTTCTGATAATTTGATTCCAGGTACCTCATTGTGTAAGAAGACAGCGTTGTTATAGCTAGTAATTGGCATTATACCAACGAAGAATGGTGTATCTGGATAGTCAGCAGCAAATTCTGCTAATTGTTCAATTTTCTCAGCTTCAAAGACAGGTTGTGTAATAAAGTAATCGGTACCTGCTTTTATTTTCTTCTCAACTAAACGTTTAGTCTTACTTAAGTCACGAACATTTGGATTATAAGCAGCTGCAACTGTGAAGTTTGTAGTTTTCTTTAGAGAAGCTCCATTATATCCAAGTCCTTCGTTAAGTTGTTTAATGAAAGGAATTAATTTTAAACTCGTCATATCGTAAACACTAGTTGCTCCAGGGAAGTCACCAAGTTTACTTGGGTCTCCAGTAAGAGCAAGGACATTATTAATTCCAAGAAGATCAAATCCCATTAAGCGTGATTGCAATCCAATAAGATTATGATCACGACATGTTAAATGCAGAAGTGTGGGTGTAGAAATGTGCTCTTTAAGTAACGTTGCAGCAGCAAAGTTACAAATACGAGTGCTAGCAAGAGAATTATCTGCTAGTGTAATAGCTTCAATATTTTTCTTATCTATTGCTTTAGCACCTTCAATAAATTTATCTACATTTAAATGCTTTGGTGGATCTAATTCAGCGATTATAGTTACTTGTTTTTTGACTTTATCAACAATTGTTGGTTCGTTATGAGCAACCCTTACAAGCTCCTCTTCAGCAGGTAATGGTGTTATAACTTTTCTTTTAACTGGTTTTAGACCTTTAATTCCTTTTTTAATAGCACGAATATGCTCTGGAGTAGTACCGCAACATCCACCGATTAATCTTACCCCTTCTTCAACAAGTAGTTTAGCACTTTGTTCAAAATAAGCAGAATTTTTTCTAAAGCGATATTCATTACCATTAATTGTTTGTGTCAGTTGTAATAAACTGGCATTAGGATAAGCAGATAAATAACTTTGTGCAAATAATGGCACGTGTTTTAAACTTTTAATCATATGATAAGGACCTAGATGACAGTTTAAACCAACGATATCAGCCCCTAGGTTAACAAGTGCACTTAAAGCATCAGTTACTTTTTCCCCATTTTGAGTTATACCTGCTTCTAATAATGAAATATTAGTGATAATAGGTAAGTCAGTTAATTTTCTTGCTTCAGTTAATACAGCACGAATTTCTTCTTGATCATAGTAAGTTTCAAAAAGTAATGCATCAACTTTATTTGTTGATAATAATACTTTAACTTGATCGATTGTTTCATTGACAATTGTTTCTAATGATAGTTCGCATTCACGAAGTCCTCTAATAGCTCCAATAGTACCGAAAACAAAAGTGTTTTCTCCAGCAGCTTTACGAGCTATTTCAGCGGCGCGAATATTAATTTCTTCAAACTTGTCTTCATAACCATAAGTTTTTAGCTGACATTTTTTTGCAGCATAAGTATTTGTTTGAATTATATCTGCTCCAGCTTCGATATAAGCCTTATGAATTTTCTCTACAGAATCTGGATTAGAGATATTATTATATTCATGACAACTTTCCAATCCATTACTATAGAGAGCTGTACCCATAGCTCCATCAGCTACGAGTACATTTTGTTCTAATCTCTCTAATAAGTTTCTCATATGAACCTCCTATTTAGCGGCAAGTTCATTTCTGATTTCTTTAGTAACTTCAACTAAAATTTCTAATGCTTCGATAGTTTCTTTTTCAGCACGTGTTTTTAATCCACAGTCAGGGTTAATCCAGAATTGCTCTGTAGATAATTTTTGAAGTGGACGTAAGATGTTAGTACGAACTTCATCTTTTGTTGGTACACGAGGAGAGTGGATATCGTAAACTCCAAGACCGATACCTAATGGGTAAATTGCAGTCTCGAAAGCAGAGATTAATTCTCCATGACTTCTACTAGTTTCGATAGAAATAACGTCAGCATCTAAAGCTCGGATAGAATCGATAATTTCATCGAAGTTAGAATAACACATATGTGTGTGGATTTGTGTAGTATCTTCAACTGATGAAGTAGCTAAACGGAATGAGAATACTGCTTCTTCAAGATATTTTTCTTTTTTGTTATCTCTTAGAGGTAATCCTTCACGGATAGCTGGTTCATCAACTTGAATAATTGTAATTCCAGCTTTTTCTAAAAGTTCAATTTCATTTTTAAGTGCGATAGCAATTTGGTTGAAGATTTCTGCTTTAGAAATATCAGTTCTTTCAAATGACCAGTTTAGAATTGTAACTGGTCCAGTTAACATTCCTTTAACAGGTCGGTTAGTTAAGCTTTGAGCATAAGCAGTTTCTTTAACTGTCACAGCTTCAACGTGTTTTACATCTCCGTAGATGATTGGTGGTTTAACCCCACGAGATCCGTATGATTGAACCCAACCGAATTTAGTAGATGCAAATCCAGCAAAACGTTGTCCGAAGAATTCAACCATGTCTGTACGTTCAAACTCACCGTGAACTAATACGTCAATATCAAGATCTTCTTGAATTTTAATCCAACGAGCGATTTCTTCTTCGATGAATTTTTCGTATGCTTCATTAGATAATTCACCTTTTTTCCATAGCGCACGTTGTAGACGCACTTGTTTAGATTGAGGGAATGATCCGATTGTAGTAGTTGGTAATACCGGTAAGTTGTATTTTTTGTTTTGAACTTCACGACGAACTTTGTAATCAGATGGACGAGTTGAGCGAACATTTTCGCTTGATTCTAATTCAAGGTTTCTGAATTCAGCATTTTGTAGTTTGTTGAAATCATCAACGTGTTTTTGGTATGCAGCATCTTCTTTACCATCTAATTTATTAGCTAGTAAGTTAAGTTCTACTAGTTTTTGATCAGCAAATGCTAAACCATTTAGTAAAGTTTCTTCTAATTCTGTTTCATTTTTAGTTGTAACTGGTACGTGAAGTAATGAACATGAAGGTTGAATTACTAATTCAGCAACATTAGCTTTAAGTTCTTCTAATAATGCAGAACTATCTTCGAAATCATTGCTCCATACGTTACGTCCATCTACAACTCCAGCAAATACTTCTTTATCTTTAAATAGACCAGCTTTTACATTAGCTAAGTTTTCTTCTCTTCCGTGAACGAAGTCTAATCCGAATGCTACAGGTAGATCTACAAGTTTTTCAGCTTCCACTAAAGCTTCAAAGTAAGTTTGGAAGATGAATTTAGCATCTACTTCATTATTGAAGTGGTTGTAAACTTTGTGAGCTAATTCTACATAGTTTCTACCTTCATCAGTAACGAAGATTGGCTCATCTACTTGGATGTAAGAAGCTCCAGCTTCAGCTAATTCTTTGAATACTTGAGTGTAAAGTGGAACTAATTTATCTAAAGCTTTTTCAAATTCTCCTTCAGCTAATCCACTTGATAAAGCAACATATGTAATTGGTCCAGTGATTACTGGTTTAGCTTTATCACCTACGATTTCTTTTGCTTCTTTGTATAAATCAAGAAGACGAGTGTTGTTTAATTTAGGGTTAACATTTTCCCATTCTGGTACGATGTAGTGGTAGTTAGTGTTAAACCATTTTTTAAGTGCAGATGCAACATTATCTTTGTTACCACGTGCGATATCGAAGAATAAGTCTACATCAACTTCTCTTCCTTCGAAACGTTGTGGAATAACGTTGAATTGAACTGATAAATCTAAAATGTGATCATAAAGTGAGAAATCACCAACTGGGATAAAATCTAAGCCAGCATTGAATTGTTTTTCGATATAAAGACGACGAAGTTTTCCAGCTTCTTCAAATAATTCATTTTGACGAACTGTGCGAGCCCAATATCCTTCAATT
>CAURKK010000051.1:0-9696 GCA_963525505.1 uncultured Gemella sp. | reverse complement strand
ATCTTGTCAATAGTTTTTTAAAAATATTTTTACAAACTAGTTTAAATTTAGAATAGAAGTTTTATCTTCAAAAGACATATTTAATTTTATCATTTCTTCTACATATTGTCAAGCGCTTTCTTAACGTTATACATCGTGAATTAGCCTATTGTTCGCGTTCTTCTTGTTTAAAATCTTTACTTTTCTATCAATACTTCTTTATTATTTTAACTTCTTTTTTAATATATATATCTACATCAATATATATTAAAAAGAGAGCACATTTTTCTGCTCTCTCTTCTTTCTTCTATATATTATAAAAATCAAATACTGTGATTGGTAAATTTCTTTTATGTTCAGAGCGTATATAATGCCCTTCTATAATTTCTTTTACATTGTTAGGAACTTCTTTACCCTCTAAATAATCGTCTATGTTTTCATACGTCACACCTAGTGCAACTTCATCAGCTAGAGCTGGTCTATCCTCTTCTAAATCTGCTGTAGGCTTTTTCAAATATAAATGTTCTGGACAATCTAATGCTTTCAATAGAGCTTTACCTTGACGTTTATTCAATCTATATAGAGGCATTATATCAGCTCCACCATCACCGTGTTTAGTGAAGAATCCAGTTATAGCCTCTGCAGCATGATCTGTTCCTACTACAATTCCTTTATTCATAGTAGCTATCGAGTACTGAACTTTCATTCTTTCACGAGCCTTCTCATTTCCTTTAGCAAAGTCCGTGATTTTTATACCCGCTTTTAGTAAAGAATTTACACTCGCGTCTACCGCTTCTTTTATATTAACTGTATATATTCTATCTGGATTTATAAATTTTAGTGCATCATTACAATCTTCCTCATCGAACTGTTCTCCATAAGGCAACCTAACCGCAATAAATTCATAATTTTCATTTATTTCTTCTCTCAACTCATTGATGGCCATTTGACATAATTTTCCACATAATGTAGAATCCTGACCTCCAGATATTCCTAGAACTAAAGTTTTTATGAAGTTATTTTTTTTTATGTAATCTTTTAAGAAATTTATAGTTAAACGAATTTCTTCATTAACATTAATCTCTGGTTTACATCTTAACTTTTTTATCACTTCTTGTTGTAATGTCATAATATCACCTATTTATTTGATTTTTTTGTTACTTTTTTTAATATAGAATTTCTATTTTCCCAACAAGCCGTACTTAAGTCTACTGGATAAAATTCTGGATTTAATAAACGTAAATATTCATTCCATAACAATTCTTTATTTTCTTTAAAATACCTAGCACTCTCGTGAACAGTAGGAACGTCGTACACTTGTTTCCCATTTACAAATATATCCGTATGTAAATCACGCGCTTCAAAATTCTTAACTTCTTTTTCTAAGTATGTATGCGTTGGATGGAATAATTTTATACTTGGTTCTGCATTTACATCCTCACTTTCCAAAGCTATGTAATCTCCAGCGGCCATACCTGTATCTTTATTAATAATTCTGTATACTCGTTTTATACCTGGAATTGTCAATTTAGCAGGATTCTCCGAAACTTTTAATCTATCAACCATATTCCCATTATCATCTTCTAAACATGCAAGTTTATAAACTGCTCCAAGTGCTGGATTATCATAAGCTGTTATTAATTTAGTACCTACTCCCCAAGCATCAATTTTAGCTCCTTGTTGTTTTAAATGCGTAATTGTACCTTCATCTAAATCATTTGAAGCTACAATTTTCGCATCAGGGTAACCAGCCGCATCCAACATTTTTCTAGCTTCTTTAGAAAGATAAGCTATATCCCCTGAGTCTAATCTAATTCCTAAGAAATTAATTTCATCTTTTAATTCATTTGCTACTTCTATTGCCGTCGGAATTCCTGAGCGCAATGTATCATACGTATCAACTAGGAAATAACAATCCTTATGAGCTGCCGCATATTTTTTAAATGCGACTTTCTCATCTTCGTATGCTTGAACAAATGAATGCGCGTGGGTTCCGCTACAAGGAATATCAAATAATTTGGCTGCTTTTACATTACTTGTCGCCTCAAAACCTCCGACTACAGCAGCTCTTGTACCCCAAATAGCCGCATCAAATTCGTGAGCACGACGTGTTCCAAATTCCATACAAACTTCATCAGAGCATAGATGTTTTATTCTTGCCGCCTTGGTCGCAATTAATATTTGATAATTAACTATATTTAATATTGCAGTTTCCATAATTTGCGCTTCAATAAGAGGAGCTTCAATTCTTAATAACGGTTCGTTACCAAAAACAATCTCTCCTTCTTTTACAGAGCGGATATTTCCAGTAAATTTCATTTCACTTAAATATTTTAAATATTCTTCTTCATATCCTAATTTACGCAAAAATTCTATATCTGATTCAGTAAATTTAAATGAATTTACATAATCAATAATTTTAGCAAGCCCAGCAAACACTGCGTATCCCCCACCAAAAGGTATCTTTCTGAAATACACATCAAAATATGATTTTCTTTCATGGATTCCATCTTTAAAATAAGCATATCCCATATTAATTTGATAAAGGTCGGTATGCAGTGCATCACCTAAATATTTATTCATAATTTCCTCCGATTATATCTATGATAAATTTATTATCTATATATTAACATTTTACTACAGTTTTAACAAATATTTTTACTTAAATTTATTATACAAAATTACAAATCTAACTTCATAAAACTAACTTTGTAACTATTAAATTAGCTATCAGTTGCATTAACTATTAAAAGTATTTTTCTATAATATCTCATTTAAAACCTCACTTAAAATTATTAGATATTCAGAAGTTGACAGAAAAAAAGAAGTAACACGAGCCTATCCTCTGTTACTTCTTTGATTATTAGTGTTTGAATTTGTGTTCTTTGTTGTTTTTCGAGATTGATTTTCTTCTTGTTGCTCATCTTCATCTTTTTCTGAAGTTTTATCACTAGATTTTTTATTTTCGCTATCCTTTTTTTCTGATGATGCATCTTTAGTTTTATCAGATTCTTTTTTAGAAGTCGATTTCTTATCATCTTTCTTAGCTAATTCAGGTATCTTACTATCATCAATTCTACCATTATTATCATCAGATTTTTCTAATTTACCTTCCATAATTGACTTTATAGTAGCTTGAAGAAAATTCTCTTGTAATGGTATATTAAAAATTAACTCCCCTGGATAACTTAACCCATATTCCTGTCGTACCAGATCAGTAATAAAATATGGATCTCTTAGTTTATCTATAACTAATTCATTAACTTTATTTTCTTTATCCAGATTTTCAATCATCTGGTTCTGTTCTGCTAATTGAGCATTAATTTGTTTTTTATCACGTATATATAAGAAAGTTTGCACCAATGTAACAGCTAATGCGAAAGTCATAATAGCTAAGATAATAAACTTACGACGTTTTCTATATTTTGCTTTAGCTTTTAGTACGTCTTTTTTAAACTGACTGTTCTGTTCTCTCATCTTCTACTTCTCTTATCTTTTCTGATAAAATCTTGAACATTTTTGTAGCATCTTCTTTTTTAGTGCTGTCTTTAAGCTCTAAAACCTCATACACAACTTCTTTTTTTGCAAAATAAATAGTAATTTCATCTCCTACTTTTAATATACTTGATGGTTTCGCCTTCTTACCATTAATTGCTATGTGCCCTTCAGATGATACCTCGTTAGCAACTGTTCTTCTCTTTATAATTCTCGATACTTTTAAAAATTTATCCAAACGCATTTAATCACCCCTATATTGTAGTACAATCTATTATCACATATTTATTTACTTTTCGCAAATAATAGCCATGATAATCCTATATTTTTTAATATAAAAAAAGCATACAGCTAATTTAATATAACTGTATGCCTTTTTAACAACTTAATATTTAAGCCCAATTTCCATCCTTGAAAATTGCTATTTCTTTTCCATCCACTGTGTAACCAGTAATATTAGTTGTTGCCTCTCCAATCATAAAATCAACATGAACAAGACTATCATTAGCTCCTGCTTGAGCTAGTTGTTCATCAGTCATTTCCGGACCACCTTTAACACATGTTGGATAAGCTTTACCTAGGGCAATATGACAAGCTGCATTTTCATCAAATAATGTTTCTAAAAATAAAATTTTTGTATTAGAAATTGGTGAATCAAAAGGAACTAATGCCATTTCTCCAATTCTTCTTGCACCTTCATCAGTATCCAAAAGATTTTTAAGAACATCGTATCCACGTTCTGCTCCAAAGTCTACAACTTTACCTTCTTCAAATCTTAACCAGAAATTATCTATTAACACTCCTCCATAATTTAAAGGTTTAGCGTTATATACTATACCGCTAGTTTCATCTTTATGTGGCATTGTAAATACTTCTTCCGTTGGAATATTAGCTACAAAACGTCCAGCTTTTTTAGCATAACTTCCTGCACTTTGCCATATATGATTTTTTGGTAAACCTACGTATAAATCTGTTCCTAATTCATTTGTAATATGAAGTTTTACAAGTTCGTTTTCGTGTAAGAATTTAGCTTTTTCATCTAATATACTTATATGTTCTTCCCATGCAGCTACAGGGTCATCTCCAGTTGAGCGACAAGCACTTAGAATTTGATCCCATAATTTTAAGTACGCTTCCTCGTTGCTTAATTCAGGGTATAATCTCTTCGCCCAGCCTACTGTAGAGGCACTAACTACACACCACGGACATTCATCGCTCATTATTGACTTCATATAATTTCTCATAGCTTTTGAACGACCTACCATAGAAGCTTTTAACTTCGCACTATCTACACCTGCTAATCCATCTGGATCATCTCCAATTATAGATAAGAAAGCTGCACCTTCATCTAACTCTTCTTGATATTTATCAATATACCATTGTCCGACTGTACTTAAAGTTTCTTCAGTTTGATATTTTAAATGTAACTTTGTTAAATCTTGATCTCTCCATTCAACAGAAACTCTTTTAGCACCTAATTCATAACAAGCTTCAACAACTTTAGCTACGAATTCACGAGTTTCAGTACTCGCGCGAATCAATACAGGTTGGTCTTTTTGAACATTTAACCCAACTTTAGCAATAAGTTGTGCATATTTTTTTAATTGTGTATTTAAATTCATATAATTCTCCTCAACTTTATCTTTAATCTACGCGATATATTCAATTAAGAATTCTAATTAAATCGTATGTCATATATTATATCACTTTTTATAAAAGATTATTAGTAGAAGGTTTCAAGAATCCTTGAAACCTTCTAAAAATTAAACTTCTCTTGTAGCTTGTTTTAGCCACTCTAGCTCTTCCCCTTCGAAATGAGGTGATAGCACTTCAAAAACTTTCTTATGATAGTTATTTAGTTCATACTTATCTTCACTTGTCAGAAGATCTACATCAATTGCTTCTAAATCCCAAGGTACGAAAGTCATAACTTCAAATTCCATAAATTGACCGTACTCATTTTTTACAGTATTTCTAATAATTAGCTCATTTTCTAAACGGATACCATGTGATCCTGAGATGTATAATCCTGGTTCATTAGTCATTGTCATTCCATCTCTAAATGGTTCCGCTGCACGATATATTCCCCAATGTATTCCTTGTGGTCCTTCATGAATATTACCTAAGTAACCAACTCCATGTCCTGTACCATGATTAAAGTTTTCATAATCATGCATTAATGGCGCACGAGCAAATAAATCGACATTTGCACCAGACATCCCCTCTAGGAATTTAAGTCTTGATAAACGTAAGTGACATTGAAGTACTCTTGTATAATCTCGTTTTAATCTATCACTAACTTCACCCATAGCTGTAGTACGTGTGATATCAGTAGATCCTTCTTCATAATGTCCACCAGTATCTGTTAAGAAAAATGTACCTGTACGTAGTGGAATAGATGTTTCTTTTGAAGAAGAATAGTGTATTATTGCTCCATTTTCAGCATGTCCACAAATAGGAGCAAAACTTGGACAAATATATCCACCTTGTGCTTTTCTAAATTCTACAAGTTTGTCTGACGCTGAAAGCTCATCTTCTTGTTCGCTTATCCCTTGTTTTACTAATTGTTTTAACCAGTAAATAAATTTAGTGTGAGCTATACCATCTTTCACGTGAGCGCGAATTGTATGTTGAAGCTCAACCTCATTTTTTATAGCTTTCATTAATATTGTAGGATTTCGTCTCTCTACAAGAGTTATTTCATTAGGAATATTGTTAAATACTGCATAATTTAAACAACCTGGATCGACTAAAACTACATCATTTCCTGAGAATTTTTTAACATCTGCATATACATCATTATACGGCTTAATCTGAACATTATTTTCAGCTAGGTGTTGTTTTATCTCATCAGAGAATTTTCTCTCATCAACGTATAAATCTACTTTATCTTCATAAACAACTGCGTAGCTTAAAAGCAATGGGAAGAAATCAACATCCATACCACGGATATTCAATAACCAACCGATGTCGTCAAGAGTAGTAATAACGTGAATGTTCGCACCAACTTCACTCATTTCTTTGCGTACTCTTTCAAGTTTACTAGCAACAGATTCCCCAGCTCTTTCTAAGTTTAAGTAAAAAGCAGGAGCTTCTGATAATGCAGGACGATCTGTCCATATTTCATCAACTAAATCTACTTCATATTTAACTGTAGCATTCTTACGTTTTAATCTTGTGGCTAAATCTTTACCTTCTCCAAATGTAACGACACGACCATCAAATCCTAACACTCCGTTTTCCGGTGTATTTTCAAGGATAAATTCCGCTATAGTCGGAACCCCTGGTTCTCTCATTTTTTGTAGTTCAATACCAGATCCTTCTAATTGTAACGCTCCTTGTAAGAAATATCTACCATCAGTCCATAAACCAGCAAAATCTTTTGTAACAACTAATGTACCTGCAGATCCAGTAAATCCACTCATAAATGCACGTGCTTTGAAGTGTTCTCCTACATATTCACTGTTATGAAAATCTGCCGTTGGAATCATGTACACATCAATACCATTTTTTTCCATTAATACTCTTAGCTGTGCAACTCTTTCTTTAACTGTCATCTTCCTTACTCCTTTTTAATTTATTTTCTTATTTTCCTTTTTAACTCGAGCAACGATTTCTATTATTTTTATAATCTATGCCCAATAAATCAGAAGTTCTTACACTTACTATTTTAGCATATAATAAAACGTTTTTCATCATTCTGATAAAGTTTATCAAATTTTTTATAAAATATCGCAAAAACATTTTTATTATACAAATAAAGGCTACAGCAATAATATTACTATAGCCAATTTTCTAAATATTAATTATTTTAATAATTCTTTGAAATAGTCTGTTGATTTCACTAATGAATCAACAATTGCAGGTTCACCTGATGAATGACCAGCTACAACAATATCTAATTTGCAGTTATTCAGTTTTTTACTTAATTCATAGGCACCTATCGCACGACAGTCGACATCGAAGCGACCATGAGCTATAGTTGTAGGTATATCTTTGATTGCATCAATATTATTTAAAATCCAATCATCATCGTCCCAGAACATATTGTTCATCCAGAAGTGACATTCAATTGTCGCCATAGAAATTGCATAGTTAATTTCACCAAAACTTTGCTCTAAGTTTGGATCTGGATATAACGTAACAAGACTTCCTTCCCACATACTCCATTCTTTTGCTGCAACTTCTCTTGTTTCTCTATCTTCACTTGTAAGACGTTTATAATAAGCTCTTATCATATCATGACGTTCTTCTTTTGGAATAATACTTTCATATCTTTCAAAAGATTCAGGATGAATGTTACTAGCTCCTCCTTTTTCATAAATCCATAGAATATCTTCTCTGCGACCTAAGAAAATACCACGCAATACTAAACCAAGTACACGTTCAGGATGTTTAATAGCATAACAAAGAGATAAAGTAGAACCCCAACTTCCACCGAATACTAACCATTTATCGATGTTTAAATCTTCTCTTATTTTTTCCATGTCTTCTATGATGTGCCAAGTGTCATTATTTTCAAGGCATGCATGTGGTGTAGATTTTCCACTTCCTCGTTGATCGAATAGTATTATACGATAAAACTCCGGATCAAAATATTGTCTACAACTTGGAGCTGTTCCACATCCAGGACCACCATGTAAAAATACTACAGGTACTCCTTCTGGATTTCCACTTTCCTCGTAGTAAATCGTATGAGTATCGTCAACTTTTAACATTTTAGAGAAATTCTCTTTAATAGCAGGATACAAAGTTCTTAATTCTGCCATAATAGCACCTCCTATTGTGCATTTTTTTATTACAATTTAATTTTATCATAAAATCAATAATTTTTCATTATTAATAAAAAATAAAATTTTATATTTTAACAATATCTAAAATAAAACTTTTTTCGTATTTATTCACGATTTTTTATAAATTTAATTTACCTACTCTAATATTATAAAATAATAAATATTATCATCTTATGACTAAAAAATCCACAAAATTTATAAAAAAATAATAAGCAGAAACTTTCATTTCTGCTTATTATAAAAATTACTAATCTTCAACTAGTGTTTCACCTTCGCGTAGTTCAACTAAGCTAGCTAATTTTTTCTCGAACATGAATACTAATGCTGCTACTACTACACAGACAATACCAATACCTAGTGAAAGTTTGATAATAGGCACTTCCGCCACAGCTGCATATAAGAAACTATATCCTTTAGCAGCCCCAAATGTTGCAACAATCCAAACAGCCATCATAATTGATAAGATGTGTTTTGGTGCATATTTAGATACGAATGAAGCTCCAAGTGGAGAGAAGAACATTTCCGCTACACTTAATACTAAAAAGAATAATATAACCCAAAGAATACTAGCTTTTTGAGTTTCTGGAGCTCCTACTCCACGGCTAACTTCAGTTAGTGCTAACACACCAAATGTTGCCCCAAGAAGTAATAACGCGATTGACGCTTTTTTATATAAACTCCAGTCTCCTTGTGGGCGATTAGCAAGTTTGTACCATAAAGCCCCTAAGATAGGTCCTAACGCAATACAAGCAAAAGCATTAAGCGAGTCTAACCATGAAGTTGGTACTGTGAATGTACCTATTTTATCATCGATAAATTTTGGCATGTAATCATATAAGATTACGTAAGTTAAATACCAGAATGTCCAGAAGATAACTGATAGTAATGAAATGATTACGATAGAGTATACACGACGAACTTCGTATTTTTCTAATGAACGATTTACTTTAACTTTAGTGTCATGTTTTTCTTCACCTTCAGCAAAAGGACGCTTACCAACTTCTCCTAAAGATTTATAACCTAAAACAAACCAGATTGCACCTATAATACAAAGTAATCCAGCTATTTTGAAGCATTGTAAATATCCGTTTGAACTTGCTGTAGCAAGTTTAACATATAAAACCCCTACTGCAGTAGTACCAACGAAAGACCCTATATTAATAAATGAATACATTGTTGAGAAAGCATCATCTTTACGTTTTTGATCTCCCTCGAAAATTCGTCCTACTACCGCTTGCAGATTACCTTTGAAAAATCCAGTTCCGATAGAAACTAAAATAATCATTATCCACAGTGAAGAGTGTGAACCTACAAATCCTGCATAACCATATCCTAATCCCATCAATACAAGACCAACCGGAATTAGATATCTGGCCCCTATCAACTTATCAGCCATAAAACCTAATAATACTGGCGCAAGATAAGTAAA
>CAURKK010000050.1:0-9812 GCA_963525505.1 uncultured Gemella sp. | reverse complement strand
ATAAAAAATACCCCTTTCACTGGCTTATCCAGTAAAAGGGGTACATATCATTTCTCCGAAATCACGATTTTTGAGTCACTCCCTATTTTACTATGCGTTTTTCTCGATTAATCTTTCGCTAATTTCTTTTAAGATATTTTCTTTAAATTCAGCAAAGCTTTCTTCTTTTTGATCGTGTGAACCAAATGTTCTTACATTAACATTTCTGTTTTCAACTTCTTTATCTCCAATTACTAAAGTATATGGAATTTTTTTGCTTGCTGCTTCACGGATTTTGTATCCTAGTTTTTCATCTCTATCATCGATAGCTACTTTAACACCAGCTTTTTTAAGTTCTTGCATAATTTCTTTAGAATAGTCATAGTGGTAATCGTTGTTTACTGGAATAATACGTACTTGGTTTGGTGATAACCATGTTGGTAAGTCCCCTTTGTACTCTTCTAATAAGAAAGCAACCATTCTTTCCATTGTTGATACAATACCACGGTGGATAACTACCGGACGGTGAGCTTTTCCATCTTCTCCAATATATTCTAATTCGAATCTTTCTGGTAATAAGAAGTCTAATTGAATTGTAGATAATGTTTCTTGTTTTCCGATTGCTGTTTCTACTTGAACGTCAAGTTTTGGTCCGTAGAATGCTGCTTCTCCTTCAGCTTCAACATAGTCTAAACCTAATTCATCAGCAGTTTCTTTTAACATTTGTTGAGCATTGTTCCACATTGCATCATCGTCGAAGTATTTTTCAGTGTTTTCTGGATCTCTGTAAGATAGACGGTAACTGAAATTTTTAATACCTAAATCTTTGTATGCTTCTTCGATAAGTCCTACAGTAAGTTTAAATTCATCTTTAAGTTGATCTGGGCGTACGAAGATATGAGCATCATTTAGAGTCATACCACGAACACGTTGTAGTCCACTTACAGCTCCACTTGCTTCATAACGGTGCATCATTCCAAGTTCGGCGATACGAATTGGAAGTTCACGGTATGAGTGACGTTCATTTTTATAAACCATCATGTGGTGAGGACAGTTCATTGGACGAAGTACCATTGTTTCGTGATCCATCTCCATTGGTGGGAACATATCTTCTTGATAGTGGTCCCAGTGTCCACTTGTAATATATAAATCTTTAGATCCCATAATCGGAGTATAAACGTGGTCATATCCTAATTCAACTTCTTTGTCAACGATATATCTTTCGATTGTACGACGGATAGTAGCACCATTTGGTAACCATAACGGTAATCCAGCACCAACTTTTTGACTTGTTGTGAAGATTCCTAGTTCTTTACCTAGTTTTCTGTGGTCACGTTCACGTGCTTCTTGTAGACGTACTAAGTGTTGTTCTAAATGTTCTTTAGTGAAGTAAGCTGTTCCGTAGATACGTTGTAACATCTTATTATCACTATTACCTCTCCAATATGCACCAGCTACAGATAATAATTTAAATTCTTTAATTTTTGAAGTTGCACTTAAGTGTCCACCACGACAAAGATCAGTGAAGTCTCCTTGTGTGTAAACTGTGATAACTTCATCAGCTGGAAGATCATTAATTAATTCTACTTTATAAGGATCTTCTTTAAAGATTTCTAAAGCTTCTTCTTTACTTACTTCGCGACCTTCAATTACATGATTTTCACTAATAATTTTCTTAACTTCTTTTTCAATTGCTTTAAAGTCTTCTTCTGAAACTTTGTATTCAGCATCAAAATCATAGTAGAATCCACCATCGATAGCTGGACCAACACCGAAGTGTACATCTTTACCATATAGTCTTCTTAATGCTTGTGCTAATACGTGTGCGCAAGTGTGACGTAATACATATAAACTGTCTTTATCTTCATCATCTGCAACGATAAGTTTTAAATGACCATCTTTTGTTATTGGTTTATTAACTTCGATATAATCCTCATCTAATTTTGCAGAAATCACTTTTTTCTTAAGACTTACGCTAATACTTTCAGCGATTTCTAATGGTGTTTTATTATCATATTCTCTTACATTTCCATCTGGAAAAACTAATTTAGCCATATTAAGGTCTCCTTCTTTTTTATATACTTAGTCTAACTTACTTAAAAAAATTAAAAAATCCCTTCTCTAGCCGAAACTAAAGAAGGGACGAATATTTTCGTGGTACCACCCAAATTCGAAGCAAAGTTACTTCCTCTTTGTGAATAAAGCTCACTAACTATGTTAATACTATTAGCTAGGTAGTAACATATATTGCTTATAGGTATTTTCAGCACCATACCCTCTCTCAAATAAGTTAAATATATATCTTGTCCTAAGTATACGTTGATTTATTTCATTAATGTAATTCTAGCACAAAGATAGATGAATTTCAAGGGGAAACTCATCTATCTTTTGCATTTTATTTATTTTTTCTCCAATAACTTCTAATACCAGTTAGTGTTAACATTAAAATCAATACCATAAAAATATAATTTTTAATACTAAAATATTTTGCAGCTTCTGTTTTTACTATTTCTAATTTCTTATCTATGTTATTAGATTTTTTAACTTCTAAGTTATTTTTTTCAAATGTAGTTATATCAGTTTCACTAACTTTAGTATTTTTTAAAGCTATATAATAAAGATATTTTGCATCCTTTAATGCTGAAATATCAGTCACCGCTGTATCAGATATATCTACACTAGAAATATTTGGTACATCTTTTAACGCATCTATATTTCTCAGACCTATATTTTCGTTCAGCATCAATCGATATAAATACTTTTTATCTTTCAACGCATCTATATTTTCAATATTATTTTTATATAATAGTAATTCTTCTAAGCTTGATAAATCTCTAAGTGCTGTGATATCACTAATACTATTTCTATCTAAATACAATACTCTTAATGATTTTAATTCAGTTAATGGCGTTATATCCTTAATAGCATTTTCTTCAGCAACTAAGCTCTCAAGTTTTGTAGCATTTTTTAAAAATGATATATTGTCTAAACCTATACCTGAAATATTTAAACTTCTAAGATTTTCTAGTTTTAAATTATTTGGAATATAATCTTTTAAAACACTGTTCATTGAAATATCTAATGATTCTACTTTTAAATCATTTAGAAAATCTAAATTGTTCATTAGATTTTTTCTAAGCACTAATTGTCTTAACTTTGTTAATTTAGCTATACTCTTTGGATTTTTTATTTTATTATTAGTAAGATTCAAATCTTCTAATTCTACTAATTTTTCTAAAGGTGTAATATCTTCAATAAAGTTATTTGATAGATTTAAATTTTTCAAATTAACAGCATATTCTAAACCTTTTAGAGAAAAAATATTTTTCCAAGGTAATGATAGACTTGTAAATTGTTCCATCATTCCTATAGTTACTTCTTCACCTTTATAGTCTTTATTAATATGAAACTTATAATATTCTAGTAACGCTTCTTTAAGATTAAGATCATCAAAATCTATTTTTTGACTATTTTCAATTTCTGTAAATTTCTTTTCTCCAAAGGGTACATAGACATCATTAGCCTTTATCACAGGAGCAGATACTGTTAATCCTAATAATGTTATGATAAAAGCTTTATATATTACCTTTTTCATTTTCTTCCTCTTTATTTTTTCTATACTCAGTTATTTTATTTCGCACAATTGTTAATCCATATGCGGCAAGTGGGATTAAAAATACAAAATACGGGAATACGTATCTACTCTTTGCTTCCCAAATCATATGGAATAATGTTCCACCAATAAAAGCTACAGGAATTATCGTTAATATTTCTTTTTTTTGTTTATATATATTTATCGCAAAAATTGTAGAAAATACATACACAAACACTTGAAATACTTTCATAATAAATGAAATCACATCATGAGTTCCATCAAAGTAAATTTGTTTTATAAAAAAGTCCTTTACTTTTTCTAACTTAGTCTCATTATCAAAATTTCTCTGTGGTGCTGTTACCAATAAACTTTGAAATGTTGGCTCTATAAACTGATTTTCATATTTTCTTTGATAAAAATCTACAGCATACCTAGGGTTTTTCTTAAACACTTCTGCTCTCTGTTTTATAGAATCTTTAGAGATTTCAGTTATACGTTTTGCATCATAATCTTCTTCTGGCATAATATCGTAGTTAAATCTATTCCACCAACCAGCTTCACGATCTCCTTCTTGCATCCCCATCGCTATCCACGTAATTTTAGGAACACCATCTGCTATTGTCTTTTGACTTTTGACTTCATAATAATTATAAATCAAACTTTTAGAAGCACTCATTAAAAATAGACAACTAATTATGAATGCTATAACTTTTTTATCTTTAACTCTAATAAGATAAATTATGGCTGCTGAAAATATTGCTAGCATATGTATTAAGTTATTACCTATAAATAGAATTGCAATATTAATGCTTAAAGCACTTATTACCAACGTATACCATTTTTTATATTTAGTATATTTTATAAAATAATAATAGGCAATTAAGGTTAAAAACATACCAGGTAATAATCCATAAACAAATGCAACATAAAATATCAACGGAAAGCATAGTCCACTAAGAATTACAACTAGATAATTTGTATCTTCATCATCAAACATTATATTAGATATTTTATATAACATAAAAATAATGTAACTAATTGAAAAACTTTGCATTATATATAGAATAAATGTTGCTCTACCGAATAATGACAATATTATCTGGAAAAGAAATACTGTTGTAATTTGATGTGAATATATGTATAAATAATTATTTCCTTTATCAAGTCCACTGTAATTTTCTCTTATAAAATTATTAGCTTGATCTATTACGTTGAACGGATCAAACTGAACATAATCCCGTCTCAATACGGCAAATAGTATACTAATAACAAATGCGTAGATCATCACTATTAATACCAATCTTTGAACACTTATTATTTTCTTTAAATACCTTGCTAATATTAAGATAACTATACTAAATATTACAAGAAATATAATATTTAGTATAGCATTATCATTTTCATAATATAAAGTTTCTTGATAATCTTTAGGAAATACCGCTGTTTTAGTTAATGCTAATAAAGAATTTAATCCCATAAGTATCATAAATATTACAGCTATAACTTTTACTAAAAAGTTAGAAAATTTATTTAATATTTCCTTACTCATTGTCAATTATTCCTCTTCGTTTTTTTCTTCGTTTAAGAATTGTTCAACAATGAATCTTGGGCGTTCTTTTGTTTCTAAGTAAATTTTACCAACATATTCACCCACAATACCAAGTGAAATCATAATCATTCCACCGATAAACCACATTGATATCATTAAACTCGACCAACCTGGTCTTGCAAATCCTGCAAAATAACTATACAATGTGTAGAAAAATACTATCGCAGCAATAAATATCATTAATGCTCCACCTATAGTAATGAATCTAATTAATTTTACAGATAAAGAAGTAATTCCTTCAAAAGCAAATGCCAACATTTTAGATAATGGATACTTACTTTCTCCAGCAAATCTTTCTGCACGTTCGTATGTAACGATATCACTTGGATAACCTATCATAGGAACGATACCACGTAAGAATAAGTTTACCTCTTTAAACTGAGCTAATCCTTCTAACGCTCGTTTACTCATTAAGCGATAGTCAGCATGGTTAAATACTGTATTAGCACCTAATTTTTCCATTACTTTATAGAAACCTTCTGCTGTGAAACGTTTAAAGAATGTATCCGTAGTTCTTGCTGAACGAACACCATAAACTACATCAGCACCTTCAAGGTATTTTTTCATCATTTCATCCATTGCATTAATATCATCTTGTAAATCGGCATCCATCGATATACTTACATCACAGTGATCTTTAACAGTCATAAGTCCTGCTAAAAGTGCATTTTGGTGTCCTCTATTTCTACTTAAGTTAATACCACTGAATAATGGATTTTTTTCATGAAGTTCTTCTATCATTTTCCATGTTCTATCTTTTGAACCATCGTTCACTAAAACAACACGGCTATCTTTTGAAATTAAATCTTCTTCTATCATAGAATTCATTTTAACTTCTAATCTTTTTGCAGTTTCATTTAATACCTCTTCTTCATTATAACAAGGTATAACTACATATAACTTTTTCATTACAAATCTCCTATTTTATTTTTTACTTATAGCTTTATTAAGTCTATTTAATAAAGCTTTATTCTCTTTTGTTTCTTCGATTGGTAGTATAAAAATCTCTTCTACACTTTCTTCGTCAAACTCCCTTAGAATATTATATAAATTTTTATTAGATTGTTCAACACTTTTCTCACTATCCGCTAAATATTTTATAGAAACATTTAAATTATTAACTTTAGATTTCATTTCTTTATATGTGATAAAACCTGTTTTTTTATTTCTGTCTTTTAAAATATTTATTAAATTTTCAAATGAACCATTAAACAAGACTAATTCCGCTTCTGGGGAATAATGCCTGTACTTCATCCCTGGTGAAATAGGAGCAACATTTTGAGTAAGTACTTCTTCATTATACTTCACACTACCTTCTCCTAATATATCTTCTATATCCTCTTTAGTGATTTCCCCAGGACGAGCTATCACCATTGGATACCTTGTACAATCAATAACTGTACTTTCTAAACCTATATCTGATTGCTCATCTTCGATTATTACATCTATTTTCCCATTTAAGTCATGGTACACATGTTCAAATTTTGTTGGAGATGGTTTCCCACTTGTATTAGCACTTGGTGCCGCTAATAAAACTCCAGTTTCCTTTAATATTTCTCGAGCAGTAATATTCGAAGGCATCCTAACAGCTAATGTATTTAATCCTGCAGTAACTTTTTTAGAAACACCATTGTTATCTTTAGCATTTAAAATTAACGTCATAGGTCCTGGCCAAAAATTATTTATTAGTTTTTTTACATTTTCATCGTTATAATCGACTATGCTATCCAATTGGTTCATTTCATAAAAATGAACAATTAATGGATTGTCACTAGGACGTCCTTTAGCTTCATATATTTTACTTACCGCTTCATCGTCCATAGCATTAGCACTAAGTCCATAGACAGTCTCAGTCGGTATAGCAACAAGTTTCCCGTCTTTATAGTATGTAGTTAATTTTCTATATATTTCTTTTTTATCTTTACTTTTTGAAATATTAATTATCTCTGTTTCCATCCTATCTCCTTTCTAAAATTTTACACTATGCTATCATTATAAATATTGTAATAGCTAGTATTAATATATAACTTAAATAATCTAGATTACTATATTTCAATACTTTATACTTACTTCTTACTCCAGTAGTAGAATAACCTCTTACTTCCATTGCAGTAGCAAGTTCATCAGCTCTTTTTAATGTAGCTATAAATAATGGTATTAATATAGGAATAAACTTCCTTACCTTTTGCACCAAATTCCCTTCATTAAAATCTGAACCACGTGAAACCTGTGCATTTATTATTCTATTAGTTTCTTCTAATATAGTCGGAATAAATCTAAGTGAAATTGATAATACTAATGCGAAAGTTGAAATTGGAACTCCTACTTTCTGTAAAAATCCAAGACTCTTTTCTATAGCATTCGTTATCTCAGTTGGTGAAGTAGTAGCCATAAAAACAACCATTATCGCAACAACCAAAATAAATCTTACTGTAATCAATGCAATTCCTAAAAGTGCTCCACTATAAATCTTCCAGCCCAACACCTCTAACAATACTTCACCTTTTTTATTAAAAACAAGATGAATAAAAGAAGTAAATATAATTAATATACTAATTGCTTTTACACTATTTATTAAAAATGCTGGACTTATTTTTGATAATATAACTATCATTATCAACATTAAAAACAAGATAGAAAACTCTAGAACATTATAAGCAATAAAGACATCTATTAAGTACAAAATTACAAAAAATATTTTCGCTCTAGGATCTAGATTATGAATAATTGTATTCAATGGAATATATTTACTTATTAATGAATTATTCATTTACACTACTTCCTATCTTATTTTTTAAAGCATCTATTAAATCTTCGTATTTCCTAGGAAATACATCTAGCTTAATATTATTTTCTTGCAGATTATTATAAAATTTTAGTAATTCTGGTTGTTCCAGTGAATTTTCTTTAAGCAGGGTTTCATCAGCAAAAAGTTCCTCCACCGTTCCTTCAAAATTAATTTCCCCATTTTTTAAAACAAAAACTTTATCTGCATACTCTAATACGTAGTTCATATTATGAGATATAAGAACTATTGTCATATTAAGTTCATCTTTAAGCCTCTTAACCATGGTCATAATATCTTCACGACTCTTATAGTCCAGAGCTACTGTAGGTTCATCTAATATTAGTACTTTTGGTTCTAAGGCAAGTACACCGCATAAGGCCACTTTCCTCATCTCTCCACCAGAAAGTTCGAATGGTGATTTATCTAAGTAACTCTCATCTAATCCAACTAACTTTATTAATTCTTTAGCCTTAGAAATGGCTCTTTCTTCTGATATACCGTAGTTTAACGGTGCAAAGATAATATCTTTTAATACACTTGTTTCAAATAATTGTTGCTCAGAAAATTGGAATAACACCGCAACATCTTTTCTTAATAATTTTAACGTTTTAGCCAATTCTCGTTTTTCTCTTTTATTTTTCGGATTAGTTATTAGTACATTATTTACCAATACTTCACCATATGTAGGTAATAATAAGCCATTAATATGCTCTATAAGGGTAGATTTTCCACTCCCTGTCTTTCCTACTATGACTGTATAACTTCCTTCTTCTATATTCAAATTAATATCTTTCAATACTTCTCTGGCATATGGGGTTTTATAATTATAAGTATAGCTTACATTTTTTAAACTAATTTGCATATTTTTCTTACTACACTCCCCTCATCTTCTTCTATTTCAAATACTTCTTGATTTAGGTAATTATTTAAATCTCTTTTTATTCTCTCTATAAAAGGAATCTCCAAACTATACTTTTCTAAAATTGTCGTATCAGAATATAAATTTCTATAGTCACCTTCATAAACTATTTCTCCATTTTCTAATATAACAATATCATCTGAATAAATACTCTCTTCTGCATCGTGAGTAATTGAAATTATAGTTATCCCTTTTTCTTTATTAATTTTTTTTATGTATTCTAAAATAGATTTTTTAGCTTTAGGATCGAGCATACTTGTAGCCTCATCCAATATTAAAATCTCGGGGTTTAAAGCAAGTGAAGATGCTATTGCTACCCTTTGTTTTTGACCTCCCGATAATGATGATGGTTCATATTTTCTGTAATCCGTCATATCTACAATATTTAAAACTTCATCAATTATCCCTTCCATTTCTTCTTGTGGAATATTTCTATTTTCAAGTCCAAATGCAATATCTTCTTCTACAGTAGAGCCTACAAATTGGTTATCTGGGTTTTGAAAGACAATAGCTATTTTATTTTTTATATCATCATAAATTTCCTTATTGTATTCTTTATTATTAAAAGTTACTTTCCCAGAAGTTGCTAAATTCTGTCCATAAATCAATTTCATTAACGTTGACTTTCCACTGCCATTTTTTCCTAAAACACTAAGCCAACGGCCTTCTTTTATTTCTAAATTTATATTTGATAATGCAGTCTTTTTAGAACTAGAATACTGAAAAAAAACATTTTCAAATTTTATCATTTTATTACCTAATTTTCTATAGAATATCTTTTTATTATATCAAATATCCCGATTTTTCTCAAACTAAATACGGATGACTATTCAAATATATTTATATCTCTTATTTATTACAATAAGCTTTTAAACTATTATTTATAAAATTATTTATTTTATCATTATCATAAACCACTTCT
>CAURKK010000049.1:0-9907 GCA_963525505.1 uncultured Gemella sp. | reverse complement strand
CATTATAAAATTAAGTGTATATTATTAGAAATGTTGGTGTTTATTTATGAATTTGAATTGTAAAATAAAATTTGAGAAATATTTAAAAGAAAATAATTTAGAAGATAAAAATAACATATTAGAACTTTTCAATCAGTTAAGTTTAGAGCAACTTGCTGAAAAACTTCTAACTTTAGATGAAGATGAAATTATAAACTACGCAATTGAATGTGTTTGTGAAGAACTTCTTATTACTTCATCGTATAAAATAGAACGTACTGGAATGAAACTAGGTCTTCACAGAATGGAACATATTCTTGAACTTTTCGACCATCCTGAAAAAGATCTTAAAGTAATTCATGTTGCTGGTACTAATGGTAAAGGTTCTACTTGTTCTTATTTAAAAGATGTCTTAAAAACTAAGTATAGAGTTGGATTATACACAAGTCCCGGTATGCTAAGTTTTAACGATAGAATCCGTGTTAATGATGATTTTATTTCATATAAAGAAGCTTATCGTTTATTCAAACTAGTTCAAGAAACTTACGACAAAAATAATCCAGACCCTAGTGATAAACTGTCATTTTTTGAAATCATCACTGGTGTAGCTTTATTGTACTTTAGAAATCAAAAAACAGACTTCGTAATTATGGAAGTTGGTCTTGGTGGAAGATATGACGGAACAAATATTTTTAAAGAAAAAGTATTATCTATTATTACAAAAATCGGTCTAGATCACACCGCTATTCTTGGAGATACTCTTGAAAAGATTGCCTATGAAAAAGGTGGAATTATCCAAGAAAATGATAATGTCCTAATATATCCTGCTAGTGAAGGTGTTGTAAATGTAATAAAAGACATCTGTCAGGATAAAAATGCTAACTTAAGCATACTAAACGAAGAAGATATCGTTGTGAACAAAGTCGAAGCTAGAGGTAACGAATTCTCATATAAAGGTGTAGATTATTCTACTAAAATGGTCGGTGCACACCAAACTTTTAACGCATCTTTAGCTTTAGAAGCATTATCTAATCTGAAAAAACGTGGTATTATCGATATAGAAGATGACGTTATAAAAGAAGCTCTAAGCAAATCAGTTTGGATAGGTCGTTTAGAATGGATTCGTGACAATATTCTTCTAGATGGCGCACATAACAATGATGGAATAGATAGTTTAGTAGCATACCTAAATAAACAAAAATTCCCTAAATTGAAAATCCTACTTGGTATTCTTGAAGACAAAGACTATAAAGATATGGTTGAAAAATTAAAAACTATCCCTGCTGAATTCTCAGCGACAAAAGTTCCAATTGAGATTAAAGAATCAAATCTTGATAATCTAGTTCAAAGTTTTGGGGATACTCATGTTACTAAATATGAGAATTATGAAGTTGCTTTAAACAATATTATTCCAAATCTGAAAGATGATGAAACTCTACTAATTACAGGTTCACTTTATCTTATCTCAGCGGTAAGAGGTGAAATATTGGAGAAATATTAGAAATATTAAAAATCCACTGCGTCTATGAGTTCTCATATAAACTTTGTTAAGATTTAGGTCTTTTGGGTCAGCCCCTGGATTTTATTTATTGATTTTAATACATGGAATAGAAAAAAGAACCAGCATCTCTGCCGGTTCTTTTTTTCTATTCATAGTTTTCTACAAAATGTTTTATCGCCGCTGCAAAATCGTCCACTAAATGTGTAGCTTGGTTTTTCACTTCTTGTGGCGCGCGGTTCATACAGTATGAAATATCTGCTACTTTAAACATATCCACGTCATTTCCTGAGTCTCCTAAAGCTATTACTCTATCATACCCTGATCTGATAGCCTCTATACCACTAGCTTTAGAAATATTTTTTGCTGTGATTTCCATACGTGTTGAACCTGATTTATAAATCTCTACTTCTGGAAATTTTTCTTTCATTATATCGTAATGATAATCTAACTGATCTTTTGTTGGTCTTACATTTATTTTATAGATTGTTTTTCCTTTTAGTATTTCAAAAGGATTTTCAACACAAATTAATTCCATGTTCCACAATCTATCTTTCTTCTCATGATCAAAATTACCGATACGTTGTTTTCCATCTAAAGCATCAAATATTAATTTGCTTTCCTTTAGATATTCGAATATTCCAGTTAAATCTTTAGTAGGAATATGTTTTTCAAAAAGAACTTTATCTTGTCTTGTTACGACCGCTCCGTTAAACCCTATCATGTGTGTAACATCCATATCATTGCTTTCTGCAATATATTTGATTTCTTCAACAGAACGCCCAGTCGCAACTGAGAAATCCCCGTATTTTTTCGCATCATGATACGCTTTTAAATCTTCTTGTTCTACGAACACTGAATTCTTAACATATGTACCGTCTAAGTCTGTAACAAACAAATTCTTCATGAAATTATTCCTCCATACCAAGCATTTCTTGGATTTCCATTTTTAATACATTAGCATGTGATCCATAAATTGATTGCATTTGCATATCACTTTCTGCAAATCCCATAGCTCCAAGTTTTGTTGTAATACGCTCTTGATCAACTACACTTTTATCTTTTACATTGATTCTTAAACGAGTAATACAAGCATCTACCGCTTCGATGTTATCTGGTCCACCGTGTGCTTTAACTAATTCAATCGCTTGTTTTCTAATTCCTTCTGGTGTTTTTTGTACTGTTTCCATTACTTCATCATCACCAGCAGCTACGTCTACTGATTTTGGTGCTTCTTCTTTACCGATTGTAGCGATTTCTACACCAAGTTTAGCACGAGCTTCATTTTTATTAGATAATTTAACATCATCTCCATCTTCACGACCAGGAGTTTTAAGATCGAATTTAACAATCATAAATCTGAATACGATGTAGTAGATGAAGAAGTAAACTACACCTACGATTGGTACTAACCACCAAGCTGTTTTAGGACCTTGAAGTACTCCGTAAATTACCCAGTTAATAAATCCGTGTCCAGTTGGAGTAGCAACCCCTGCTCCTAACATGTGCATTACGAATAATGCTGAACCAGCCAAGAATGCATGTACTACATAAAGAATTGGAGCTACGAATAAGAATGTAAATTCGATTGGTTCTGTAATACCAGTTAAGAATGAAGTACCAGCAGCTGCGAATAATAATGATCCTACAACTTTACGTTTTTTCTCATCAGCAGTTTTGTACATTGCATAAGCTGCACCAGAAAGACCAAACATGAAGTAAACAAATTTACCACCGTTAAATCTTGTAATACTTGGATCTACGTGTTGTACGTTTGGATCAGCTAATGAAGCTAAGTAAGCGTTGATTGTACCAACTACACGATGTCCACCAATTTCCCAAGCTCCACCTAGTTCTGTTGTACGAACTGGCCAGTTTAGACCATGGTGAAGACCGAATGGTAATAATGCTCTCTCTACTAAACCATACAGGAACGTTCCAATAGGTCCAGACTTAAGAATGAATACTGATAATACACTGATACCTTTCTGTACTGGAGGCCATACGAAGAATAATCCAGTAGCAACTGCTGACATGATTACGATAGTTGCGATAGGTACGAAACGTGGTCCACTGAAGAATCCAATAACTGTTGGTAATTGAACTTTAACAGCCCACTTATGGACAAAGTATACTACGATACCTACGATGATACCCCCGAATACACTAAGGTCCATTGTTTGAATACCAAGTACTTTTGTCTGCATGGTATTTGATAATGCTAATTTTGCTTCATTACTTGATAATTTACTAGTATCTACTAATTTATGACTTTGTACTAATAGGAAATTAAGTACATAGTGTAATACGATAAATCCTAGTAAACCAGAAAGTGCAGCAGAACCTTTTTCACGTTTTGCTAAACCTACAGCTACCCCAACCGCAAAAATAATCGGTAAGTTGTTGAATGCTGTATCTCCCAATACGATTAGGAATTTCATAATAAATTGAATAATGTCATTTTTTAATACTGGGAACATTTTTAGTGTGTTTGAATTACTGAAGGCTGTCCCAATCCCTTTAATAATACCTGCACCAGGAAGTACAGATACTGGTAATAAGAACGAACGTCCGAATTGCTCGAAAGCTGAAACGAATTTATTTTTTTTCTTTGCCATTACCTTTTCTCCTTTGTTATTTTTTATAGGTACATTATAACAAATTTGAAAACGATTTTTTCGATTTCGCCTAAAAGTTTCTTGTTTTGTAATTTATTACTATTTCAGTAAAATTTTACTGAACTATGTAAAACACTGATAAAATAACTTTTCTTTTCTAAAAATATATGTTATGATACATTATACTGAGTAAACAAAGGAAAATCCTTAGTAAATTTTACTCCCGGAGGCAATTTATGTTTTTTGACAATTTAAAAGAGAACTACGATAAACTATCGATTTCAGAACAACAAGCCATAGATTATCTTATGAAACAAGATAATATCGAACATACTACGTTAAAAGAAATCAAACAAGCCGTTCTTATTTCTTCTTCTACAGTCATTCGTGCTTGTAAAAAATTAGGATACAACACTTTTATTGATCTTAAGTATGACTTAAAAATGAGTAAAGAATTAGCCAAAAATAACAATCATTCAGCTTCTTCTACTTTTATTTCTTTGAAAGAACAACTAAGCGTTGAATTCTCAAGAACAATGTCTATTCTTAATCAAGATGATTTTGACATTTTTGCAGAAAAAATAATTAATGCTCGTCGTATCTTTTGCATAGGTAGCGGTTCTAGCTATATGGTAATGAGTGATTTCAATAGAAAGCTTAAACTAATAAATCTTTGGGCCAATGATTATTTTGAACATTATTCTATTAAAAGAATTCCTGATATTTGTACAAAAGATGATGTAATTCTAGTATTTTCTCTAGGAGGAAATACAGATGTAATTAATGATTGCGTCTTAGCAGCGAAACAAAACGGAGCAACTATTTTATCAATCACTAGCCTTGCGAATAGCCCTCTTGCTAAAATGAGCGATCACTTAATAAAAGTCTACGACGCTCCAAAAAACAGAAAAAAATTCGTTCTCGACTTATGTTAAACGTAGTTGGAATAATTCTATTTGAAACTATCGTAAATACAATAAGCCCTGGTCAATATGTTATCGATTAGAAATTAAAAAAGGGAGTGAGTCAAAAATCCTGATTTCTTAAGAATCAAGATTTTGTCGAGTCACCCCCCCGCACACAGTTTATTAGATATCTAAAAAGCTTTTATAAAGCGAATTTAGTTATCAATGTCTATGAGTTCTGATATCAACTTTTTTAAATTTTAGATCTTTTGAATCAACCCCTTCTTCTTTTATTTTCTACACTATACTTCAAATAATTTATATATAAAAAAAGAGCTTATTTCAGCTCTTTTCTTACTTTATTAATTAGTTTTTTTATTCTTTACCTTATTTTTGGGTACTCGTTTTGCTGAACCAATATTCCAAACAGTTTCCTCTTGTGATGCTATTTCTTTATAGATATTAGCATTACTTTTTCCACTATTTTCTTCTAATTTAGATTCTAGCGTTTTTTTTTCTACTACTTTAGTATCAGTTTTAGCTACTTCAGTCGTAGCTTTCTTAGTGCTATCATTTACAGAAAGCCCTGTTGCTGAAATACCTACTTGCTTATTAGAATTAGAAGCAGTACTACGAGCACCTGATCCATAAACAGACGAATATACTGGTGACGGCTTAAACTTACCTACACTTCGCGGTTTTGGTGTAATAGTACTTGTACTCATCATTTGCCCAGTAACTGATCTTGCAGAAGAAGATATTCCTGTAGATGAATATTTTTCAAAAATTGCATCAAGTATTTTTTGATTATTTTCAATTTTTTCTTTACTTACAGGTCTATATCCATAATCAACAGTTTTGTATTCCCCTAACTTAGTTCCATTTCCCTTATCAAAGTACTCAGATACATCATTAGTATATAATTTTTCTGTATAATCTATACCACGTTCTACTTTTTCTTCTTCAACTTCTTCAGGTACATCTTCTGTTCCTTCTAATCTCTTTTGAACAATATCTTTTGGTACAACCTTCTCATCAGTAAATTTATCAACATCGTTAGAAAGTTTAACAATCTTATTATTAGGTGATACCTCTCTTAGTAAACTATCAATATCAACAGAGTCTGTTGTTTCTTCTAAATAGTTTTGTTCTTCTAATTCTTCAATCTCTTCTTCATTTAAATGATAATCGCTGTATCCCGATAATCTATCTTTCTTAACTTCTTTAAGCTCTTCATAATCTTCTACTTCAATATCTTTGATTTTAGCCGCTTCTTGTACCAAATCAACATAAGATTCTTCGACTTTATCTTTTCTTAAATCTGCTAAATTCTCATTTAATTCTTCAATTTCAGGTAAAGTTTCTTCTTTTTTCGGTGACACATCTATATTTTCAGTTGCGATTAAGTCATCTAAAGCTGTTCTCTCTTGAGTGTTGTCAATTTTCTTACCTTCATATAAACCTTTTCTGAAGTTTTCAACTTCTTCGCTAGATTCTTGACCTTCTTCAAATCTTTCACCAACAAGTTTTTTGCTTACTCTATCAATATCATCTTCGAATAAATCTTCACTTCCTTCTAAGACATCGTGTACAGAAGTGTATTTTAATTTTTCGCGGCGGCTTCCTTCTGCATCAAGTTCTCTTACTTCAAATTCAGGAGTATCTTCTTCGTGAGTTTTACTTTCTCTTTCACGAATTTCATCAAATATATCATCTAATTTTTCATTTTTCTTAGAATATAAAGGATTATCTTTTTCAATTTTGTCGCTTCTTCTCTCAAGCGTATTGAAGTTCTCTTCGAATTCTTTTCGTGCATCTTTATTTTTATTAACTCTTTCTTCTTGAGCAATGATTTCTTCTTGAGCATTCCCTTTAAATGAATTCGCTACTTCTTCTTTTAATTCACTACTATCTTTACCTAATACTACACTATCACCAAGTTCATCAATCTTATGATCTTGTTTTAATCTCTTAGTACGAACAGCAGCAAGTGTCGGGTGTTTCCTTCTAGATGGTTTTTCATCAAAAATGTCAACATCATTTATTTCAGATGTCGTTACACCTAGTTTTTTCAACGCATCTCCTAAATCTGTAACTTCTCCTGTTGATACTTGTTCATCTTTTTCTTCGTATTCAGTAATATCGATTTCTTCAAATTTAGAAGTTTCTTTTTGTTCTTCTACAAATTGAATTTCAAGTTCATCGTCAGAAGATTCAATTCGTTTTCTATCAACTGATTTAGAGTTTTTCTTATCAAGAACTTTCTCTTCTTCAACATCATCTTCAAAATCATCTAAAACAGCATCCAGTTCCTCTTGATCAATTTCATCTTCACTTACGTTAAATAATTTATCTTTAAGCCTAGAGAAGAACCCTACTTTTTCTTCAACTTCTTCATACTCTTCTTCATCTTCATAATCAATTTCATCTTCATAGTTTTCTTTAACTACTCTAGATTTTTCTTTCTGTCTAGCTCTTTCTTTTTCTTCTCGTTTTTGACGTTCCAGATACGTTTTATAATCCTCAGCCTCATCATCTTCTTCGTCTTCTAAAAACTCATCATCTAAATATTCATCATCTTGAGGTTTACTAGAGCTAAACAATCCTTTTAGTTTAGATATAAATCCATTTTCTTTTTTAGACTTTTTCACATTTTTGAAATCTTCTTCGCAATCATCTTCGAAATCATCACTTTCAAAGTCATCGTAGTTATCTGCTTCGAATTCATCTAGATCAAATTCCTCATAATCTTCAAATCTTTCTGATTCTTTCTCACTACTTCTTCTATTGCTGCGGTGTGAACTGAAGTCATCCTCATCGAATGATTTTTTATTAGAACTAAAATCGATTTCGAAATCCTCATCTTCTTCAAGATAAACTCTTTCTTTTTTTCTATTTTCAACTCTTTTTTCCCTACGTTCAGCTAAATCATCTATTTGCTCTTTCTTATCTGTATTTTTTTCAAATACCTCATCTTCATTTTCTTCTAAAAACCATTTTTTCCAATTAACCATATTTTACACCTCCTAGTTAGAATATTATTTAAGATTCAAATCTTTCACGCGAGTTCCTACTTTAGTATCAGCTTCTAATACTAATATTCCCCTCGCCTCTTCTTGTGGCAATCCTAATTCACGTTTTGAACAAAGCATTCCATTTGATTCAACTCCACGTAATTTTGATTTTTTAATTAATAATCCGCTTGGCATCATAGCCCCACTAAGAGCTACTACAACCTTCTGCCCCGCTTCTACATTTGGTGCTCCACATACGATTTGTAATGTTTCTTCTTCACTAACTTTTACTTCTGTTACTTTTAACTTATCAGCATCTGGATGTTTTTCACAACTTAAAACTTCCCCTACTACAAAGAATTCATCATTATTACCTTCTAAGTCAATTTTGATACCATTTTTTTCTAATCTTTTCTGAAGAACTTCTTTTTGCTCATCTGTAAGGTCTATGCTTCCCTCACCATCTAATTTTAAATTCTCAACATTAAAAATATTTAATCCAACTAAAGCCCCATTTTCATCTTTAATTAGAGTAATGTTTTTCTTATCTTCATATGTTACCTCTTCTTTACTTTGAATAGTAATTAATAATGTTTCTCCTAACATCTTCTTATTGTAAAAAAATAACATGAGTCTCTCTCCTATAATAAATTTAATTTGAAGTTATTCTACAAAAATAAAATAACTCTCTAGCTCTTTTCCATCGTATTTAAACGTTATTGTCGTTATAGGTACTAGACCTTCTGTGAAAAAATGCACCATCATTTTTTGCAAAATTTCTAGACCTTGTTTATTTTTTATATCTGCAATAATAAGACTATCTTGATGAGGTAAACCTACATAGAATGAATCACCTATTTCGTCATAAAAGTAATTTAAGACATTCTTATCTATTATTCTAGCCCCATCATAGCCATCTTTTGCGTTTAGGAAATAGAATTTATTTCCTGCAACTTCATCCACATTATACTTAAGTGGTAGCTTTTCTAGATTATTTTTAGCAAATCCTAAAAATTCTTCTTTCGTTTTAGAAAATCTACTTAAAAAACTACTATCTAATAATTTATAGCCATCTTTAAAATCATAAGCTAAATATATTTTAGTTTCATTTGTATGATCAAAGCTAACAAGATCTCTCTCGTTATCTTTGTTAAAACTACTAGCTCGAACTACAGGGAAAATATTTTCCAATAATTCAGCTTCTGTTCTATCATCTATAGAAAGTTTTTTTTGTGCATTGAAATTTCCTACTACATAGTAGATAAATTCTTCTATTTTCTTATCACTTTCGCTAGTTTTCTTATCTCCTAGCTTTCTTACAAAACTATCTATATCAATTTTAGCACGGCGATTTTCATATTCTAAAATAAATACACTATTATCTTTATCTCGCCTCTCGTGAATTTTTAAAGTAGGTAGTTTTTCTATTATTTTTTCAAATATATAATCTCTCGAATAAGACATATTACCTCCAATTTTGTGTATAATATGGCAACTTAATTATATCATATTTATTCATATTCAATCAACACTATTAAGGAATATATATAAATATTATTAACTTTTTTACACTATGTTTATTTAATTGCAGCTTCTCTTTTATTTTGTTATAATCTTATATATACAGTTGGAGGATTTTTTATGGATATAGAAATTAAAAGAGCCGAATTACAAACAAAATACAATAACTGGATTAATAAGAATACAAGAAGATTAGTAGTTGCTTTTATAGCTTATATAGTAATTATCCTTATAAATTTTTTACTATTAAAAAAACCTAAGATCACTCTTTTTTCTAGCTTCTTATTTTTCACATATACAGTTTATGTATTATCATTAATTTGGTTTATAAATAATAAGTTAATTCCAAATGTCGATTCTGTAGATTTCGAT
>CAURKK010000048.1:0-10200 GCA_963525505.1 uncultured Gemella sp. | reverse complement strand
TCTGGAGTACGAGCGAATTTAACGCAACGTAATTTTAATACTAAGTGGTCAATTAATTCTTGAGCTTGAGACTCATTAATTGTTCCATCTTGTAAATCTCTTTCGATATAAATATCTAAGAATGTAGCAATGTTACCGATAGACATCGCAGCACCGTTTTGTTGTTTGATAGCTGCTAAGTATCCGAAGTATAACCATTGTACAGCTTCTTTAGCGTTTGTAGCTGGTTCTGAAATGTCGAATCCGTAGATTTTAGCCATTTCTTTTAATTCACCTAAAGCACGGATTTGTTCGCTAACTTCTTCACGATCACGAATAACGTGTTCAGTCATAACTCCGTCAGCTCCGATTTTAGCTAAATCTTCTTTTTTCCAAGCAATAAGTTGATCTACCCCATATAAAGCTACACGACGGTAGTCACCGATGATACGTCCACGTCCGTATGCATCAGGAAGTCCAGTGATAACACCAGATTTTCTTACTAAACGCATTTCTGGAGTATAAGCATCGAATACACCTTGGTTGTGAGTTTTACGGTAGTCAGTGAAGATTTTGATAACTTCTTCATCTACTTCATATCCGTATGCTTTACAGCTGTTAACAGCCATGTTAATACCACCAAAAGTCATTAAAGCACGTTTAAGTGGTTTATCTGTTTGTAATCCAACGATTTGTTCTAAATCTTTTTCAATGTATCCTGGTCCGTGAGAAAGAATAGTTGAAGGAATACTAGTATCCATGTCTAATGTTCCACCTGCTAAACGTTCTTGACGCATTAAATCATTGAATTTTTCTACTAATTTAGTAGTAGCTTCAGTAGGCCCAGCAAGGAAAGATGAATCTCCTCTATACTCTGTATAGTTAGATTTAATAAAATCTACTAAGTCTACTTCTGTTTGCCATTTACCACCAACGAATGCTTTTTTTTCTGCAACTGTTGTCATATTAATGTCACTCCTTAAAATTTTTTTATTATATATTGTGATAAATAAATTTATTAATTAAACTATTTGTTACACTCTTAGTGTACCTCAAGCATATTATTAAGGCAATATTTTTCTTATCCAAATTGTGTACAATTTGTGTACAAAAGTACTAATACAGTTTTTAAATAGTCAGATTTTGAGCTTGAATTGATAGTTAATAGTCTATTAATTACGTTGAAAATCCTTTTGTAAATAGTATGAAAACGTTAACTTCCAGTATTTGTATTTTTTTAAATCTGTTTCAAGGCTTTAAAAAACTGTTATCATACTGTAACTTCTTCACTTATGTTTTGAAAGTGGATTTTTATAAAAAACAGTATTATTTTCTTCAAAACAACAGAAGTAAACGATATCATCTATCATTTACTTCTCTTTTTTATCAATTATTCGAATATTTTTACCAATTCTGTATATCCTTCTTTTTCAAGGTCTTCTTTTTTTATAAATTTTAGAGAAGCACTGTTAATACAATATCTAAGACCACCTAATTCACTAGGTCCGTCAGGAAATACATGTCCTAAGTGCGCATCTCCTACCCTACTTCTAACTTCAATTCTTTCTACCAAGTGAGAATTATCCTTATAGTATTTGGCCACTTCTTTTTCTATTGGTTTTGAAAAACTTGGCCAACCACAGTGTGACTTAAATTTATCTTTTGAAGAGAACAGTGGTTCTCCTGTTGTAATATCTACATATACTCCTTCTTCAAAACTGTCCCAGTATTGTCCAGTATATGGGCTTTCTGTCGCACTTTCCATCGTAACCGCATATTCAAGATCTGTTAATTCTCTTTTTAATTCTTCTTTAGATTTTTTTTCAAATTTATCTGAATTAATTTTTATTTTTTCATCCATTTTAAACCTCTCCTTTATTACTAATATATTGTTTTAAATCTTCTATTATATTATTACCATCTTTTAGCCCTAAGTTATAGACATAGTTTAGTTTCTCAGTATCTTTTTCTAATCTTTTTACAGTAATATCCTCACTTGGTCGTATAACAAACACTTTCCCTAGTTTTTCTAATTCTAGTATTTTTTCAACCGTTTCATTGTAGTCCTTATATCTGTTTTCTAACTTTGCGATTAAATGAGGATATTTCTTATAAAACATCTTAAATTGAATACTTGCTGATTTCTTCTTTCTATATGTAATAGGTCTTGTTAGTATAACAATAATTTTATCATAGTTTTGTTTTTCAAAGAAGTCTATCGGTATACTATTAGCTATTCCTCCATCTAAATACTTTTTTCCGTCTAATTCAATAATTTCTGAAATAAATGGAAGAGCGGATGTAGCTCTTAACGTCTCCATTTGCTTATATGGATCTGTTATTTTTACAAACTCTGCTTCTCCACTTTCTATATTAGTTATTGTTGCATAAAAATTTGTTTTTGAACTTTTAAATGTTTTATTATCAAATACATCAAGTTGAAACGGAAGTCTATAATAAGTAAAATCTTTATTAATTAAATTCCCTGTTCTTATCCAACTTTTTAAACTCATATATCTTTTATCATTAATATAATTAACATTGTAACGTAGTGCTCTTTTAGGTTGTTTAGAAACATAATTCACTCCAAATAGTGTTCCTGCAGAAACTCCCACGATATCAGTAACCTCTATATCATTTTCCAGGAACACATCAAGTACACCTGCTGTAAATAGTCCTCTCATAGCTCCACCTTCTAATACTAAACCTACTTTCATTCAATCACACTCCTTTTTAAATTGATACTATTATATCATCTTTTTTTCATTAGTTTAAATAAATTTACTTGAGTTTTAAGTTATGTTATTATTTAAAACAAATATAATTTTCAACGTGAGGTATTTATGAACATATTACTAATCGGCGGCAATGGTTTTGTTGGTAAAGCTTTGATAAACGAATTAAGAAAAAAAAGAATAAAAGTTACTTATATATCTAGATTTCAAAACTACTCTATCTCTAAAGATGAAGCAACATGGATACAGGGCGATATTTTTGATATCGAAAATATAGTAATCAACGAAAAATATGATATAGCCATTCATTTAATTGGAACAATTAAAAATAAAAATCTATATTCTAAACTAAACACAGAAAGTGTAGCACAGACAATTCAATTATGTAAAAAACAGAATATAAATAAACTTGTCTACTTTTCCGCAAATGGTGGCTTCAAACAATATTTAGAAAGCAAACATAACGGAGAAAGATTAGTGAGAGATTCAAAACTAGATTATCTAATAATCCGTCCAGGTCTTATGTACGGTAAAGGTAGACTTACCTCTTATTTCAATATATTACCGATTAAATTCTTTTCAAAATTAGGTATACCATTTTTCAAAAACGTGTATCCTCTTCCTGTTGAAAAAGTTGCAGAATCAGTAGTTAAAAATATTCTTAGAAATACTGATTCAACTATTATTGAAATAAATATTATGAAATAGCTATATACACCGACTTAAAATTTTCGATTTCAAATGAATCAATATTTTAAGTCTATTTTTTATGACATTTGTCATATTACTTTATGACATTACCTACTAAAAGACACCCTCCTACTTTGATATAATTTAATTATCAAAGGAGAGGTGATCTAAATGTCATTAAATAATATTATAAAAGTAAAAAATATAACAAAAACAATTAAAGGGAAAAACATCTTAAATGATATTTCTTTTGAAGTGAATTCTGGTGAATGTATTGCTTTAATCGGACCAAATGGGGCTGGTAAGACTACTCTAATGAACTGTCTATTAGGAAATAAATTTATTAATTCAGGATCAATAAAGATTACTTCTTTAAATCCAGGAAACCAAAAACTAAAAGAATTTCTTAACATACTTCCTCAGGAAAATGTTGTTCCTGAAAAACTAAAAGTAAAAGAACTACTAGATTTTATACAGAAATTATATAAGAATCCCTTAACAAATGAAGAAATCGATGCACTGCTAAGATTTGATGAGTCTCAAAAAGATAATTTCGCTTCTAAATTATCAGGAGGCCAAAAAAGATTATTATCTTTTATTATTACATTAATAGGACGACCAAAATTAATTTTCTTAGATGAGCCCACAGCTGGCATGGATACATCAACACGTATCAGATTTTGGGAAATTGTGAATAACTTAAAAAATAAAGGTTTAACTATTATTTATTCATCACACTACATTGAAGAAGTAGAACATACAGCAGATAGAATCTTAGTTCTAAATAAAGGAAAACTAGTTCGTGATACTACTCCACATGCTATGCGTGCTGAGGAAATTGAAAAATACTTCACACTACCTATAAAATATCTAGATTTATTAAAAGATAATAATATTATAAATAATTTAGAAATTAAAACAGATAATATTAATTTCTTAACAAAGAAACCAGATGAAATATGGAATATATTACAACAAGCTGGTTGTACATTTAAAGAAATCGAAATTCAAAATAGAACTTTATTAGATAGTATTTTTGTAACTACAAAAGATAATGGAGGAGCTAAATAATGAAAAATCTTACCAACTTATTAAAAATAGAATTTATATTCATAAAAAGAAACCTAACTAATTTTATTATGGGATTAGGCTTTCCAGTTATTTACTTTATACTATTCTCTGGTATGCAGCAATTTGACGATCCTGAAACAAAGATACGTGTAGTGAAAGATATGTTAATATCTATGTCTGCATTTAGTAGTATAAGTTTCGCACTTTTTTCTCTTCCTATCTCTATAAAGGAAGATGAGAAAAATAACTATTTACATATTTTAAATAATTCACCTGTAAAAATATCTGAATACTACTTTGCTCGTTTTATCCGTCTAATAATAACATTTATTATTTCAATAGTTGCAGTGTTTGTCGTTGGTCATGTTGTTAGGGGTGTTAATATGACGGCTCGTGAATGGATTATATCAGCTGTTCTAATGCTTATCGGTAGTATTACATTTTTAGGTATGGGATTACTTCTAAGTCTTATTAAATCAGAAGAAAAACTCTCATTACTTGCTAATATATTATACCTAGGACTTGCTATGTTAGGTGGACTTTGGTGGCCTACTTATCTTTTCCCAGAATGGTTACAAAATATATCTAAACTGACACCCACATATCATTTATTGGAATTCGTTAATAAATATATTAAAGAGGATATTTTCTCTTATAGATCATTAGCAATTCTTTTAGCATACTCAGTCGTATGTATAATCGCTACATTGGTAATAAAAAACAAAAGAGAATCAAAATAATAACATAGGAGTGCGGATAAATTATTCACACTCTTATATTATTGTGGTATTATTAAAGAATAAGGAGACTGAAATGTACAAAAAATTATTAAACTTATTAAAAGAAAAATATATATTTTATTTAACATTGGTATTTTTCGCATTCCCTCTTGCATATATTATTGAAGGAAGTTATCCCAAATATACATTATTCTTGACTATTTTAGCAATTATTTCATATATAGGAATGTTGCATACAAAAAATAAAGTTCTTGTTTTTATAGAGTGGTATATTCTAACTGGATATATCACTTATACGACTATTGTTTTCAACCCAATGAATATTCTATTTAGTTTCTATTTAAGCAATTTACTCGTTTGGCATTTTCAAGATAAGTATTATACATACAGAACAATTAGTTTTTTCATAACTATAAATTGTTTAACACTATATATAATTGCAAACCCTACTATAAACATCGGTGATCGAATAATCCTATTTATTTTTTGTTCTATTTGTATCATAACCTATTTTTCACAAAAATATAGTTACGAAAGAAATAAATTAAAAAATGAACGTTTAAAACACAATGAACATATTAATCTACTTCTTGCTGAGAATGAAAGAAATAGAATCGGGCGAGACTTACATGATAGTATCGGTCATACTTTTGTAATGCTAAAATTAAAAGCAGAGCTAGCTGAAAAATATTTAGAAAAAAATAATATAGAAGCAGCAAAAAAAGAACTTAAAGAAATTAGTGAAATCAGTAGTGCTTCAATGACAGAAACACGATCTATAATTAATAAATTAAAACATAGAAGTATTAATGAAGAATTAAAAGTTGTTTCAGATATTATGTCGATGGCTGATATTTCATTAGATATTGAGAATAATATAACTACGCTACCATCTCAGCTTGTTGAATGGACTATTACAATGGTGCTAAAAGAATTAACAAATAATGTTATTAAACATAGTAATGCTAGTAAATGTAATATTGAAATAAATGAATCTAGTAATAACTACATTGTTATTATCTCTGATAATGGAAATGGTTTTGAGAGTATCGACGGAACAGAACTATCTTCTATAAGAGAAAGAATTAAACTAGTTAATGGAGTAATAGATATAACATCAAAAAAATCTCCTACAACTATCAAAGTAACAATTAACAAATAAAAAGAGGAGGACAATATGAGATTACTTATTGCTGAAGATCAAAGTATGTTACGAGATGCAATGGCAACATTATTATCAATGGAAGATAGTGTTGAAAGTGTACTTCAAGCTAAAGATGGAAAAGAAGCTATAAATTTAATTTCTACTAATGATATAGATGTAGCTATACTTGATGTAGAAATGCCTGAAGCAACAGGATTAGACGTATTAGAATATATTCGTAGTAATAACATACATTGTAAAGTTGTTATTGTGACGACCTTTAAACGCATGGGGTATTTTGAACGCGCTATAAAAAATAACGTAGATGCCTACGTCTTAAAAGACCGTTCAATCGATGAACTTATGAAAACTATAAACAACGTCTTAGCAGGACACAAAGAATACTCACCTGAACTAATGGAAAATATTTTCAACAGTCATAATCCATTAACAAATCAAGAAAAAATTATTCTTATAAAAATTAAAGAAGGATTATCAAATAAAGAAATTGCTAATGAACTATTTTTATCGGAAGGAACTGTCAGAAATTATATTTCTAACATCCTAACAAAATTAAACTGCAAAAATAGAACTGAAGCTGTAAAAAAATCTACTGAGGAAGGATGGCTTTAAATGACAAGAAAACTCGCTATAAGATTATCATTACTTTCATCAATTATATACATAGCGCTAACAATACTATACTTTTCAAGTGTAATATCAAAAATTAATCATTCTGACAGTCCTAGCGCAGGCGCTGGTTTAGGAATGCTAGTTGCTTTTCTAACACCACACTACTTTATGCTTTTGATAGCTGTTATTTTTAATATTGTTATCTCATTAATAAAATTCACAAAAAATTATTTAATAATTATAAATATTATATTGTATATTATCGCTGGTGCATTAGGGTTTATTTTAGGATTTATTTTAATTATTTCCATCATTTTCCAAATAATATTCTTGATAATTGCATATAATAAATAAAAACAGAAACAACTTTAAATCATAATTTTTACAAATTGATTTTTAGTTGTTCCTGTTATTTTATTTAACTAAAGAATAGCTTATTTCGATTAATTCTTTTATTGTCTCCAATTTTATATTTTTATCTAATACTATACTAATCCAATGCTTTTTATTCATATGGTATGCTGAAAAAATATTTTTATTATCAATAATTTCTAAAATCCTATCTGTAGGATATTTTACATTTAGAATTTTCACCTTAGTTGTAATATCAGTATTTTTATTCAATTTATTATACTCTACATCCAATAACAAGGCATACCATTTATTTTTTTCATTTACAAATGCCAATATATCGGGATGTTTTTTAAAAGGATTAACATGATTTTCACCGTATTTATTATTACAATAGTCGATGATTTCTGAACTTATTTTTCCTGATTCATCAGCTAATCCTAATATAGAGCTTAGTAGATTCTCTACATGTTCTCTAATATTTTGAATCGTTTCACCTACAGCACTATCTACACTAAACAAAGAGTATATCTCATCAAATTCTAAATCATAAACTTCTATTATGAGTTGACTATTAACAAATACTATTTCTATTAAGAAGTTACCATCTAAAATTTCTTTTCGATATACTAGTTTTTCCGCTTCTTCCCTAAATCCATACTGTAAAAGTTTTTCTTTAGAGAAGTTATATTTTTCTACATCTATGATTTTCATATTTATTATTCGAATCTAGCTCTATCGTGACTTTGATTCCACTTATCTACTTCTGGCCCTTTTGGTACAATAGTTTTACCTGCTGATACATAGTATCCAACCTTTATTGCTTCAAAGTCTGTTGTAGATCCGAATCCTTGTGTTTGATATAAGTCTTTTAAGTAGTTGAAAATGTTAGTATATTCCTCAATTCTCTTTTTATTCGCAGAATATAATCCGTAATAAACTACATCAAAACGAATCATAGTAGTATAGAAACGAATATCTGTTTCTGTTATCGTATTTCCATGGAAGTATCTTTGATTTGATAAACGATTCTCTACTACATCCATCATATCGAAGAATCTATCGAATGCCTCATCATATTTTTCTTGACTTTCAGCAAATCCCATTCCATATACACCATCATTTAAAGCTACAGCTAATTTTTCATTCCACTCATCGATTTGACCTGCAAGATGCTCAGGATATAAATCTATTCCGTCTTTCTTATGTAGTTTGCTAAATTCTGTTGCAAATTCATGAAGTAACTCAGCTGATTCTTTTCTAACTACTTTTCCTGTAGTTATATCAACAAGCACCGGTACTGAATATGGTCCTTCATAATCTGAATCACTATTTAAGTACACATCTTTAATTTTTGATTGTTTTAAAACTGGATCTAGCCCATCTTTATCTAAACTAAATTGCCATCCTTCTTCTCCACGACGATAATCCAATGTTCCTAAACTAATCGCATTATCTAATCCTAGTATCTCTCTTGCTATAACTGCTCTATGTGCATAAGGACAGACCGCAGTCCAAAATAGTCTATATCTTCCTTCCTCTATAGGTTGTTCCTCTGTTCCAAATGGTTTACTAAAAAATTTTTTCATGTGATTTTCTCCTTTTTAATTTTCTATAAATTTTTTCGCTTCTTCATAAATATACATAACGTTCAAAGTATGTTCTTTCTGATCATTCATGAATTTAAAATCTTTATTATTTATAACTTCAACGAATTTTTTAAACTCAGCAAACATTCTGTGTGAATGGATATTATTATTTTCCTCTATAGAATTATCTTTTGTTTGAATACTGTAATTAGGAACTTCATTTGTAGGACCAATAACCTTAATTATACCTTGGTCCCCTTGAATATTGACATAACTATTATTAAAAGTATCTTTAGCTGCTATGCATACTACTTTAAAGTTATCATATTCTAATAGAAGTATTCCAGAAGTATCTACATCATTGACTATATTTGGTGAATAATGTACTTTATTAGGTTTACCAAATAATCCAACAACAAAATGAATGTTATAAATATTTAAATCGCCAAGCACTCCTCCACCTTTACTCTTATCAAAAACAGGTGCAAGGATTCCATTTTTAAACGCTTCATATCTTGAAGAAAGTTGGGAAAAATTACACTCAACAAGTCGTATTTCTCCTATGTTATCAATATTATCTTTTATATCAAGATAATTTTTTTGATATTGATTTGTTATTGCTTCTATTAAAACCAATCCTTTGTCTTCAGCGATTTCAAACAATTCTACAGCTTCGTCATACTTTAAGGTAAAAGGTTTTTCACAAATAACATTTTTACCAGCTTCTAAAGCTTTCTTAGCAACTGAATAATGCAAATTATTCGGAACTGCAACATAAATTGTATCTACTTCTTTATTTTCTAGACAAAGATTAATATCAGTATATATATTGTTTATATTATATTTAGACTGTAATTCTTTTAAATTTTCGATATTTCTAGCCGTTATAGCTTCTAATTTAATTTCTGGAAGTTCATGAGCAAAAGATAAGAAATCTTTCACTATCATTCCAGAACCAATAATTCCTAATTTCATGTTTTCCTCCAAATTACTATGTATCCTTTAATTATATCTTTATAAACTTACACTAGCAACTTTTCTGCATAAAAACCCTTACTCCAACTCATGACCTCTATCATAATAACTATTCGACATCTACTTGAAAATAATGGAAATTATTTTCATTTTCTTTCATTTTTTTCATTTTTTCTATTGACTTATATCTACTTTATATGATATATATATATATATATTTCACAATGGAAAGGATTACACTATGACTAAAAAAATACTTGTTACAGGTGGAGCTGGATTCATCGGGTCTCACA
>CAURKK010000047.1:0-10984 GCA_963525505.1 uncultured Gemella sp. | reverse complement strand
TAATTGACCACTTAGTATTAAAATTACGTTGCGTTAAATTCGCTCGTACTCCAGAATATAACCAATTATTCTCTGGTGACCCAATTTGGGCTACATTAATCGTAGGTGAAATGTTAGACGCTGAAAGATCATTAGTAACTAAAACTGACTTCCGTTTCATCCACACATTAGATAACATGGGTAACTCTCCAGAACCAAACTTAACTATCCTTTGGTCTAGTAAATTACCAACTGGATTCAAAGAATTCTGTTCTGAATCATCAATCAACCACAGTGCTATTCAATACGAAAGTGATGAATTATTAGCAGACTTCTTAGGAACTTGTGATAAATCTATCGCATGTTGTGTAAGTGGTATGACTACTGGTAAAGATATGCAATTCTTCGGAGCTCGTGCTAACTTAGCTAAAGCTTTATTATACACAATCAACGGTGGACGTGATGAATTATCAGGTGTTCAAGTTGGACCAAAAACTGAACCAATCCGTGGCGTATTAAACTACGATGAAGTATGGGCTAAATTCGATGTATTCATGGAATGGTTATGTAAACTATACATCAATACATTAAATGTAATCCACTACATGCATGATAAATACTCTTATGAAAGTTTAGAAATGGCATTACACGATACTAAAGTTAGAAGATTCATGGCAACAGGTATCGCTGGATTCTCAGTAGCAGTAGACAGCTTATCAGCTATTAAATACGCTAAAGTTACTCCAATCGAAGACGAAACTGGATTAGCTGTAGATTACAAAATTGAAGGGGAATTCCCAACATTCGGTAACAATGATGACCGTGCAGACGAAATCGCTGTTGAATTACTAAAAGTGTTTATGACTAAACTTAGAAAACACGAAACTTACCGTGCAGATGAAACTACAACTTCTATCTTAACTATTACTTCAAACGTAGTATACGGTAAGAAAACTGGTAACACTCCAGATGGACGTCGTGCAGGAGAACCATTCTCTCCAGGTGCTAACCCAATGAACGGACGTGACCAAAGTGGAGCATTAGCTTGCTTAAGCTCAGTAGCTAAATTACCATACGAATACAGCCGTGATGGAATCAGCTTAACAGCAGCATTCACACCAAATTCATTAGGTAAAACTAAACAAGACCAAATCAAAAACTTAACAGCAATGATGGATGGATACTTCAAACAAGGTGGATACCACTTAAATACTAACGTATTTAACAAAGAAACTTTACTTAAAGTTATTGAATCTCCAGAAGATTATCCAAACTTCACAATTCGTGTATCAGGATACGCTGTACGTCTAATCAGTTTAACTCCAGAACAACAACGTGACGTATTAAGCCGTACAATGCACCAATTCATGTAATTAAGTGAATAATTAAAAAGAAGGTGGAGGCTAAAAGCCTCCACTTTTTTAGATTAGTAAATCAAAAATAAAAAAGTAAAAGTATTTACAGAATAACAATGAATACGTTATAATTAAACTATAATAGCAAAAGGAGGAGATAGGATATGGAAAAAGTAGAAGTAAATTCTGTAGAAGAAAAAAAAGAATTAACAGCTAATGTTCACTCAGTTGAATCTTTCGGGAATGTTGATGGTCCTGGAATAAGATATGTAGTATTCTTCCAAGGGTGTATGTTAAGATGTAAATACTGCCATAATCCAGATACTTGGAAAATGCACAATCCTGATGCTAAAGTTATGACAGTAGATCAACTTACAAAAGAGATAGTAAAATATCGTGATTTCTTTGAAGCTAGTGATGGTGGAGGAGTTACAGTTAGTGGTGGAGAATCACTTCTGCAAATCGATTTTATCTTAGAGCTTTTTAGAAAACTAAAAGAATTGGATATTAATACATGCGTTGATACATGTGGAGGATTCTATGTTAATGCACCTAGCATGAATAAAAAAGTTTTGGAATTAATTTCACTAACAGATTTATTCTTAGTGGATATTAAACATATTGATGATGAACATCATATGCGTTTGACAAAACGAACTAATAAAAATATAATTCAATTTACTAATTTCTTAAGTGAACATGGGGCGAAAATGTGGATAAGACATGTGCTTGTTCCAAAGTGGACAGATGATGATTATTATCTACAAAAACTTCGTGAGTATATAGATACATTACACGGAGTTGAACGAGTAGAAGTATTACCATATCATGACATGGCAAAATTCAAGTATAAAGAATTAGGAATTGATTATGAATTAAATGATATCAATCCACCAACAAAAGATCGTATAAAAAATGCGATTAATATTCTAGGTGCACGTGATGATATAAGCTAATTAAAATAAGTGAGTGATTCAAAAATTGTAATTTCATTGAAATCAATTTTTGAATCACTCACTATTATTTATGTTTTAAAGTCGACTAAAAAATTGGAATTTTAGTCGACTTAGTATTTATTATTGTGCTGTAGAACTTCCTTCTAACATTGATTTGATATATGCGTCAACATCGCTGTTGCTTGATTTTACATTATATTCTTCGAATAATTTTTTAAGTGCTTTACTAACGATTGTTGTATCTTTTTTCACTGCATCTTCAGCAGCTTTTTCCGCTAGTGTTGCTTTCATTTCATCAAAAGATAAATCTTTTTCGTCTAGTACTTTGATGATGTGATATCCAAATGATGTTTTTACAACATCTGAGATTTTATCTTTACTTAATGCATATGCAGCATCTTTAAATTCTTTTACAAATGAATTGTCTTCTTTAGCAGACCATCCTAAGTCTCCACCGTTAGAAGCATTTGCAGTATCGTTAGAATTTTCTTTTGCTAAAGTAGCGAAGTCTCCACCATCTTTAAGTTTTTTAAGAACATCTTCTGCTTTTTTCTTAGCTTCTTCATCACTTAATCCATTTGGATTTGACTCACTCTTAACACTTACAAGAATGTGAGCAAGGTGATATTGATGTTTATTTTTTTCGTAATTTTCTTTAAGTTTATCGTCATTTGTTCCAGTGAAGTCATTAATTAATAATGTTTGAGCTGCTTTAACTTTTAAACCATCTTTATATTTATCAAGAGTGAATCCTTGTTGTTTTAAAAGTTGTTCAAATTTATCTTTTCCACCATATTGTTCTTGAGCTTTTTGTAATTGTTCATCAATAGATTTTTGATCAATTTTATTTTTATATTTATCTAAAAGTACTTTTTGAATCATCATACTTGTAGCAGTTTTAGAAAGTTGACTCGCTCCAATGCTTTCTACTATATCTTTTTCTGTAACGTCTCCTGCTTTACTTGAGATGTACTTTGTACCCCCAGCAGAGCATCCTGCTAAACCTATAACAGAAATACTTAGTGCTATAGGTAAAATAGCTTTTTTAAACTTTTTCATTAAATTTTGTCCTCCTATTTGTACATATGTATTAATATACCATATTTTTCAATATAAAACAACTATAGAATCGGTGATACCAACCTTGAAAAGGCTTCTTTAATTTTTATTAATAAACTTCGTTGTTGATATTTTGCGAAAGAAACTAAGGTAGACTTTTCTATATCTTTTAAGAAAATGCGTCTAAATTCTTTTGTAGTTTTATGATCATACATAAATGCATTAAGCTCAAAGTTTAGTTTAAAACTTCTATAATCAAAGTTTGCACTTCCTAAACTTGAAACTTCATCGTCAATTATAATCATTTTTGTATGAATAAATCCATTTTCGTAAATATAAGTCTTCGCTCCTAATTCAGCTAATTCTCCTATAAAAGAGTATGTTGCCCAATAAACAAATATATGATCTGGTTTATTAGGTACCATAATTCTAACATCGATTCCAGATAATATTGCCATTTTTAATGCATCCATAACACTCTCATCAGGGATGAAGTAGGGTGATTGAATGTAGATGTATTTTTTTGCTCTTGAAATCATATATAGATAGCTATATTTGATTTTTTGAAGTTTATTATCAGGTCCACTAGAAACCAATTGAATAGGCAAATAATTATCAACAGGTGTTGAAATGTGATCAGAAGTTAACTCTAGTTGTTCTGTTTTTTTAGTTGATTGTGAATTCCAGTCATCTATAAAACGATATTCCAAAGATCCTACAGCTTCTCCTTCAATTCGAAGATGTGTATCTCGCCAATATCCAAACTTTTTATCTAAGCCTAGATATTCATCCCCAACGTTAAATCCACCAGTATAACCGATATTACCATCTATTGTAACTATTTTTCTATGGTTCCTATAATTCATACGAAAATTTATAAGCGGTAGCTTAGATTTAAAGAATTTTTTTATTTTCGCATTGTTCTTAGTAAGTCTTCGTAATGAAGAAATACTTAATTTTCTAGAACCAATATCATCATAAAGAATATATACATCAACCCCTTCTAGAAGTTTTTGTTCTAGTAGGTGAAAGAGTTGTTTACCGATTCCATCTTTTTTTAAGATATAATATTGAATGTGAATGTAACTTTTAGCATTTTTTATATCTTCGAATAATAGTCTAAATTTTTCTTTTCCATCTGTAATTATTTGTATTTTATTATTTTTTGATAAAAATGATTTATCTGTTTCAAAGTTAAGTTCTATTAAATTTCTATGCTTATATATTACCTGTTCATTTTTAGTAATTTCATAGGGCATCTCCCTTTTTAAGAGATTTTGTTGATATTTTATTTTTTCTTCATCTGAGAAAGGGAAGATTTTTTCTCTATAGATAGGTCTTCCAAAAATTAAATATAGAATAAATCCTAGGTATGGTATTAGAAATAAAACTAGTATCCAAGCCCAAGACGACGTTGTAGTTTGATATTCTATAAATACAATAGAGAATGCCAACAAAGTATTAATTACTAAAAATATTGTTAATACTATATCAAAGTTAATATCATTAAAAATAGAAGCTATATAGTAAAAAATACTAGAAATATTAATATTTAATAATTGTAAATTGCTATAATTCATAATATATCACTCCTAACTTAATAGTACCTTAAAACTTTTTAAATGTCTATTAATAATATTTACGTAAATATCGTTTTTACTTTAAAATATTAAAATTAAATTGACACTAACATATAAATAATTGTTTATTTCTGAATAATAAATGTGATGAGAAAGTTAAAATAATTAATTTATTTTTGTGATATGAGTTGAATTTTTATGAATTTATATTATAATGGAGTAGAGAACAAAAAAGGAGAATGTTATGCCTAATAATATTTTAGAAGAATTAAAAACGAAATTTGAGGATTTTGCAAGCGAGTTAGAAAATATTGAACCTGAAAAAGTTGATTTAACTCAAATTGATAGATTAATTGCATTGGTAGAAGAATTAGATAACGAAATTAAAACTATAAAATAATAGTAGAATTGGATAAGCTGAAGTGGGAGTGTTTTGCTTTTACTCAGCTTATCTTTATGAATGAGGATACGATGAAAAATAAAAATGGAAAAAGATTAAATGTCTTACTTACAATAAAAAAAATTGGTATTAATGGTGAGGGTATAGGATATTATAAAAAGAAAATTACATTTGTAAAAGGTGCTTTACCTGATGAGGTTATTGTTTGTGAAATAGTTGAGGAGACACCAAAATACATAATTGGTAAACTTGTTAAAGTAAAAGAACCAAGCCCACATAGAGTAGAAATTAAACGTGAGTATGCAGAAAGTGGAGCATATGGTTTAGCTCATGTTAGCTATGAAAAGCAATTAGAGTATAAACGTACAATTTTATTAGATGCATTTGATAAGTATTATAGACTACCAAAACCCGATAAATTAGTACTAAAAACGTTAGCGAGTCCTGTAACAGAAGGATATCGTAATAAAAATCAATTTCCACTAGCTGTTAGAAATGGGCGAGTTATTGCAGGGTTATATAAAGAAGGTTCTAACGATTTAGTTGAAATTAATGAAGATTTAGCATTACATGAGAATGGTAATAAAATAACAAACATAGCTAAGAAGTTACTAGGAAAATATAAAGTAGAGATTTCTACAAATAAAAAGAATTACGGTGTGAAATATATTGCAACAAGAACTTCATTTTATAATGGGGATGTTCAAGTAACTTTCGTTGCTAATACTGATAAGATTAAGAACATGGATAAGGTCGTTAATGAACTTAAGCGTGAAAGAATTGTTAAAAGCATAATACTAAATATCACTAATGACAAAGATCACTTGGTAATGGGAACAGAAAGTGTTACTCTATATGGTTCAGATTATATCGTTGAAAAAATCGGAGATATTAAGTATGAACTTTCGGCTAAATCATTTTTCCAATTAAATCCACCGGCAACAAAAAAACTTTATGATAAAGTAGTTGAGTTTGCTGCGCTGAAAGAAACAGATGTTGTATTAGATGCATATTGTGGAGTTGGAACAATTGGACAATATGTTAGCCGTAATTGTAAAGAAGTGTACGGAGTTGATATTATTCCAGCTGCGATTGAAGATGCTAATGATAATGTTAAATTAAACAACTTAACAAACTGTACTTATGTTGCAGGTGATGCTAATAAAATAGTCCCACGTTGGAAGAAAAAAGGAATCAACTTTGATGTTGCAATAGTAGATCCACCGCGTGTAGGTCTTGGACCACTAGCTAAAAATTTATTAGCGGTCGATGCTAAGAAAATTGTTTATGTGAGCTGTAATCCATCTACATTGGCACGTGACTTAAAAGTCCTAACAAGAAAATATAAAATTAGACGTATTCAACCAGTAGATATGTTCCCAGGAACAGCGGCAGTTGAAGCGGTAGTTGAATTAGTCAGAAAATAATTTCTAGAGGAAAAATATGGATAGTTTTGAACAATTAAAAAAAGAAATAATGGAAGATAGTGATAATAAAAAATACACGGATGAAGGAATAGAACCTTTATTTTCTACACCTAGTACAGCAAAAATATTAATCGTAGGTCAAGCGCCTGGTATTAAAGCTCAAGAGAGTAAGATTTTCTTTAATGATAAAAGTGGAGTTAAACTTCGTGAGTGGATGGGAATAGATGACGAGATATTTTATAAATCTGGTTTAATAGGTGTAGTACCGATGGATTTCTATTATCCTGGTAAAGGTAAAAGTGGTGATTTACCACCACGAAAGAACTTTGCAACTAAATGGCATTCGAAAGTTTTAGAACTTATGCCTAATCTTGAACTTATTGTGCTTGTAGGAAAATATGCACAAGATTATTACTTGGGAAATGAGAAACAACAAAATCTAACGGAAACTGTATATAATTATAAACAGTACTTGCCACGTTATTTTCCAATTGTTCACCCTTCACCATTGAATTTCCGTTGGCATAATAAAAATCCATGGTTTATTGAAGAAGTAGTACCTGAATTACAAAGAAGGGTGAAGGAAATATTACAGAAATAAATTATTAAAAATAAAGGCTGAGGTAACTTGAAGATTTCTATGAAATCCTGATTTCGAGTTACTCTCAGTCTTTTTAATTTTCTATTATTTCAAATCTAGTCTGCTCACCGTAATATATAAGCAGTGAAGATAGTATTGTTTTTAACTGTTCTAAATTATCTGTTTTTAAAATAATTTCTGCCTTACCAGAGATTACATTAAAAGCATCTCCACTTCTTACGGAGATAATCTCAATGTTTTTGTATTTTGTAGTTTTTCTAACAAATTCACCAGCAATAACTGTTGTATCAATGGCTTCATGTGGTTCAGCACCGTGTCCACCTTTACCGTAGATGGTAACTAAATATCTATTCATATCTATTGTTCCCCCTTAAGATTATTTATTACATTAGCGGAATCAAATGCTAGTGTTAAGAATATTGAAGCTGTTTGTGTCATAACTTCTTCTTCAAAATTAAAATTTGGGTGGTGGTGTGGGTACTTAGCGAAGGTAGAATTCCCTGCACCAATTAGGAAAAAAGCACCAGGTACTTCTTCAACATAATATGCAAAATCTTCACCAATCATTAACGGTTCAATTTCCACTTGTTTAATATCTGGAAGAATCTTAGAGGTTGCTTTTTGTATTTCTATTGTTCCTTTTTTATGATTTATAAGAGGTGGATATCCACCATAATAAATAAATTCTATATTAGTTTCAGGATATTCATTTTCTAGAGCTTTGCATAAATTTTGAAGCTTAGTTAGTACCATTTTATGAAGTTCTTTATTAAAATGTCTTATCGTACCAGTAATACTTGCTTCTTTAACAGAGCTTTCAAGTTTTCCTAAAGTGATGACAAGTGTTTCTCTTGGTTTTGAAAATCGTGAAACTATGTGTTGAGTCATACTAACAAACTCTGCAGCAATAATATTTGCATTTTCCGTAGTATTAATTTTCACTTCAAATCTGTCTGCAGCTGCACATAGTTCTTTGTAACTATATCCTAAAGTTCCAAGTGGAAGTGGTGTCCAAAGATGGGCACCGAATATTGCATCAACACCTTGTAAACAACCAGCATCTATCATAGGTTTTGCTCCACCTGGAGCTTGTTCTTCTCCATATTGGAAAACTGCGACAACATCATGTGGAAGATCTTCTTGATGATCCATTAGAACTTTACACGTTGCCAGTAATGCTGTAGTGTGTCCATCATGACCACAAGCATGCATTACGTTGAGGATAGTAGATTTATATGGAGTATCTTTTGCATCGTTTATAGGGAGAGCATCAAAATCTGCTCGAAAAGCGATTGTTTTTGAAGAATCTTGTCCTTTAATTCTTGCGACTACACCATTTAAGCCGACGTTTGTTTTAATATTGGTAATTCCAATTTTTTCTAAATATTCTTTAATGAATCTCGCTGTATTTTTTTCGTTAAATGAAACTTCAGGATGCATATGCATATAGCGACGAAGTTCAATCATTTCTGGATAAAATTTTTCAAGTTCATCTTGTATAATTTTTTCAATCATAAAAACCTCCAGATTACTATTTTAAATTATAAATACAATTATAGCACAAATATTTTAATAAATAGAGAATTGTTAAAGAAATTGCTTTCAATTATTTTAATTTTTGGTATAATATGAGTAAAATAGACACTAGTAAAACTCAATTTGGGGGTGGGAGCATGGATACATTAGATTAATAGAGAGATTTTATTAAAAAGGAGTTAATGTATGCAAATATTAAATATTAAAAACATAGAGTTTGAAAAACAAGGGAAGATATTATTCAAAATTGAAAAATTGAGTATAAATACTGGTGATATTATTGGTTTAATAGGGAAAAATGGTTCAGGGAAGACAACCCTGTTAAAATATATAGATGACTCGCTTAAAGATGAAAATAACATTTTATCAGAGTTTTTAGAATTTGGAGAAAATTCTTTTCTTAAAAAAAGTGGCGGAGAAGTTGTTGTAAACAAGATTAGAGGTAGTTTATTATCAAATGTTGAACTCTATTTACTAGATGAACCATCAACATACTTAGATTATAATAATGCTAACAAAATAGCTAATCTTATAAAAAGAACCCCAGCAACTTTTTGTATAGCAAGTCACGATAGAAATTTTCTAAATAATGTTTGTACTAAGTTATGGATAATCGAAAATAATACTGTGAGAGAATTTAATGGGAATTATCACGAGTACAAGTTTCAAGAAGAAATTGAAACTGCTGAGTATGAAGCTGAACTACAAAAGTACAATAAAGAAGCTAAGAAGATAAAGAAAAGCATCCAAGAGATGAAAGAGGAACAGGGGAAAAAATCTGGAAAGCCAAAGAACATGAGTGGATCAGATTATAGAATTATAAGTGTAAAAAATAAAATTTCAAAAAACGAAAAGAGATTACAGAAAAAAATATCAAGACAAGAAGATAAGTTGCAGGCTAATATTAAACCTAAGCCGTTAAAAGATAAGTATGATATTGAATTTTTAGAGATATTTAAGGAAACTCATAACAAGAGTTTTTGTATTGATGCGAAAAGCTGTGAAATAGATGGGAAGTTTCTCTGGGCATCACCTGGTTTTACTTTTTCTAGTGGTGATAAGATTTTAATTAAAGGAAAAAACGGTTCAGGAAAAACTACTTTTCTAAAATATGTGAAAAAGTCTATTCCTTGTTCTTTGCAAGTAGCATATTTCGAACAAAATAACTTCGATATTTTTAAAGAAGAAAAAACATTGTTTGAATTTGTGAAAGAATCTACTACACTAGATGATATAGAACTTAGAAATATACTAGCTTTACTAAATTTTAGAGGTGATGATATTAATAAGAAGACATCAGTTTTAAGTAAAGGGGAGAAAGTTAAACTTTATTTTGTAAGTTTACTTTTTAGAAAAACAGACGTACTGTTATTAGATGAGATAACTAACTTTTTAGATGTAGTTGCGATAGAAGCGGTAGAGAAGATATTAAATAAATATCCTGGTATACTAATTATGGTCAGTCACGATATGGAATTTATCGATAATGTTGCAACTAAGGTTATAAACATTACGAATAAAGAAGTACTGAAATTCGAATAAATTAGAAATAATAAAACTATTTATGAGGACAATTATGATAAAAATTATTATAGCTGCATTCTTAATATTAGGTTTTGTCTCAGCTGCGGTTGCTAGTGCAAGATGGAAAGAAAAGGATGAAGATGAGGAAATGTAGTAAGAAAATTATTGATTAGTCATCAAGGAGAAATTTCACTTATGTGACTAACTCAGAAGTACAAAGTAAAGAGTATAAATAATCGCCTAAATTCTTAACAATCGCTTAAAAATATAGTATATTTAGGAGAAAAACAAAGGGTTTGATTCAAAATTTTTATGAGAATTCATAGATGCAGTGGTTTATTGATATCAACTATGTTTTATAAAAACTTCTAAGATTCCTAATAAACTTTGTGGGAGTGACTCGATAAAATTGATTTTCAGTCACTCTCTTACTTTTGGAATTAAAAACTACATAAAATTCAAGAGAAATGAGAAAACGCAATTGACAAAATGTCAGTTGCGTGATATCCTTTAAATAGGAGGGATAAAATGCGAGATGTGAAAGAACCGGAAATACGACGTGCTGAA
>CAURKK010000046.1:0-11180 GCA_963525505.1 uncultured Gemella sp. | reverse complement strand
CTTGTTTGTCCTCAATATAATCAAACATATCAGCCATACTCATCATTGTAACACCGTCCAAACGTTCAGCAATAAATGAAACATAATTATCTCGATTTAGTTCACCGCTAGTGATTATATCAATATAATTATTTTCTTGAAGTTCAACTACATATTTTGTTTCTTCATCTAGGATTTCTTGATATGTTTTTAAGTCGATATTTCCTTTATTTAATTTTCGTTTTGCAGTCAATAATTTCTTACTTCGGGGCATACTCCCTAGAAGTGAAGTTAAAAATGATGAACTATTCATAACTATTCTCCGTGAAATTCACTAAAAAAGTTTAGGTATTCATTAGCTTCAGTAAGTTGTTTGAATCCTGATGTGCGACCAGAAATCCATTCTTTTAATCCTTCCATATCCATCATTTCTTTATGCTCAGGATTACTATAATCCATTTTATGTAGAACTTCTATGAATTTTTCAAATCGAGCTACGTCTAATTCTGGATGACCTGAGAAGATACAGTGATCAAAGAAATCTGTTTTTGATAAAATTTTCACCTGATTTTTATCTAGAGTTCCATCTGCAATCCAAGCATTATAGTTTAAATCTAGCATCCACGTAGCAGCTACTTCATCATTTTTTAAAGCTATTGCTGAATCAAGTTCTCCACCGACATGGTCACCATGAAGTCCGACACCGATATCGAAACGTTTTTCAGTATAATCTTTACCAAATTCTAAACCAAGTTTGTGGAGATGGTTAATAGGAATTAATCTGGCTTGTGGTGAATCAATTGCACCGAAACCTATTTTTTTATCTTTTAAATCGTTGATACTATCTATGTCGCTGTTAACTTTTACAACTAGGTAAGAACTACGGTCACGGTCAGTATCACGCATTGAACCGTTTAGTGCAGTTCCATTTGTGCGAATATTAGTATCTAACCATGCTAGAGGTGAGTTCCAAGCAACATCAATTTCTTTAGCTAATAAACCGTCTACTTGAGCTTTGTAATCTTTGTAATAAACTGGTTCAATAGGGAAGTTTTCATCTTCAAAAAATTTTGCAATAATTCCCCAAATTACAGTTACTTTTGGATCATAGATAACAGCTCCAACTTTTAATTTTGTCATAATAATCTACCTCATTTCATTAATTTATTTATTTATTTGTTAATAATTGGCCGGTTAAAATATTTAAGAAGTCAAGACCGGGTGCCATAACTTGTCCTGCTAATGAGTCACGTAAGAATCGCTCCATATTTCCGTGAGAATTATAAGCCTTACCACCGCCTAAACGCATACCAAGTCTTGCATTCTCAGTTACTTTATCGCAAGAGAATGCTCTTGCTGAAACAATATTAAGGAATGCATCTACTTCACCATTAACAAAGCTTTCCGCAGCGTTTTTAGATAATAAGATAGATGCTTTTGTATTTTTAAAGATTTCTGCTAAATGTAATTGAACAGTTTCTATATCGCTTAAAGATTTACCATCAGGATATTTTCTATTTGTTGTGTGATTAACAGCTTCATCTAGAATAGCTTGGCTAAGTCCACTGTAAACCGCAGCAAGCCCATTAATAAAGAATGGGACAGGACTTTGAGCCTGTTCATTTCCTTTGCCTTCAGCTCCGATTCTATAATGATAATCTAGTTTAAGATTATTCATGTGCATTTCACATGAGACATTTGAACGCATACCTAAACCATTCCAGGTATTTTCAGCAAAAATTAGTCCATTAGAACCAAGAGGGAACAGCCATTGTTCAGTTTCGCCAGCAGTTTTATACGGAACTAAAGTTACATAGTAATCCGCATAATTACCAGACGTAACCATACTTTTCTTACCATTAAATATTGCAAAGTCTTTCTGATAATCAACAGTAATTTCTGTTGTATTCATAAAATTAGTACCAGTTCCACTCTCGCTGTACGCCAATGCCAGCATTTTTTTATTATCTACCACAGCTTCACAAATTTCTTTTTTTAATTTGTCACTACCATGATCTAAAATTGTTACTAATCCAACATTATGCATCATATAGCATAAGCCAACCGATGAAGAGTATTCAGAGAATGCTCTACATACTGATTCGTGTTCTACAAGAGTTAGTCCTTTACCACCAAACTCTTTAGGGACTAAAAGACTAAGATAACCAGCATTTTTAATTTTTTCAAATATTACTTTAGGGAATTCTCCATTATTATCTGTTTCTTTAGCATATGGTTCAATATTAGCTATAGCAAATTCTTTAGCATCTTTATAAAAATTATTCATAATGTTCTCCTTAAGAAAAAGGAACTATTTAAAATTTTAAATACTTAAATAGCAAATAATATTATAAATAGTCCCTTAAATATGATCTGAATTTATATATCAATATAACTATAATATGGATATTACTACATATTATGAAAATACGAACTATTAAAATTTATAGTTAAATTCTATGGTAATTGTTGACCAGTAATTGCTTTTCCTAACCAAATAGTTAATACGTCTACACTTGGTGCCATAATATGACTTGCGAATGCATCTCTTAAGTAGCGTTCCATATTACCAACACGGTTATATGCTTTACCACCACCAACACGCATACCAAGACGAGCTAATTCAATAGCAGCTTCACTAGCAAAAATTCTAGCTGATAAGATTTTAGCTAACATATCAGCATCTTTATTTAAGAAACTACGAGCTGCTTCGTTTGTTCCAAGAACTGCTGCATTTGTTTGACTATAAATTTTAGCTAGATGAATTTGTACTGTTTCAATTTCGCTTAGAGATTTTCCATCAGGATATTTTCTATTAGTAGTATGTGCGACAGCTTCTTCTAGTATTGCTTCGCAAAGACCACTGTAGACAGCAGCAAGTCCTGTGATGAAGTATGTTGCTACAATAGTGAATACTTGGTCAACTCCTGATCCAGCTTGACCAATACGTAGTTCTTTATTTAATTCAACATCGTTAATTGCCATTTGGCAAGAAACATTACCACGCATTCCAAGACCATGCCATGTAGATGTTTTGAATTCTAGTCCTTTACTTCCAAGAGGGAATACCCAGTTGTCAATTCCACCTTCAACATCAGAAGGAGTAAGAACTAAGTAGTAAGATGCATATTCAGCAGATGTCACCATACTTTTTAGTCCATTGAAAATAACTGAGTTATCTTTGAATTCAGTTTTCACATCAGAAATATAGAAGTGAGTACCAGTACCTAATTCACTGTAAGCTAGTGCCATGAATTTTTCATTTTCAACAATGTCTCTACAAATTTTTGATTTTAGATTATCGTCGGCATAAGAAAGAACACAGTTTAGTGCAACATTATGCATCATATAACATAGACCTACTGTAGCACTTGATTTAGCAAAAGCACGGCAAGCATCTGCATGTTCTTGCATATCTTTTCCTAATCCACCAAGTTCAGTAGGTATCATAAGTTTGAAATATCCTGCTTTTCCTAACTCTTTAAATACTTCTTCAGGAAATCTTTCTTGTTCGTCTATTTCTTTTGCAATAGGATCTATATATTTTTTTGCAAATTCCCTAGCTTCGTTATAAAATGTTGTCATAATAATGCCTCCTAACATTAATATATCTAATATATTTTTATACAAAAATTATACCACAAAGAATAATTCTGTAAATGCTTTCTATACAGTTCTCGAAAGGCCACGTGAAAAATAAATTTATATAAAACACATAATAAATATTTTATAATTAACTTATGTAAAATGATATATTTATAAGCATTTTAATAAATATATTATATTTTAAAATATAAAAATAAATTATCGTAATTGATAGGTGATATCATTTTCAAAAAAAATGTACAGCTATTTTATAATAAAAAAATTGAAAAAATTGTTGAAAAAAGTCTGAAAACTTATTTACAAATGCTATTAAATCTTGTATAATCTATATTTATATAATAAATTAATGAAAGGATGAAAAATATGGCAGATTCAAAGATGGAAAGAAAACTGCAAGCTCGTCATATTAGTATGATAGCTATAGGTGGATGTATAGGTACCGGATTATTTATGGCAAGTGGAGCGGTAGTTAGTAAAGCAGGTTCTTACGGAGCAGTTTTAACTTATGCATTAATTGGAGTTATTATTTACTTTTTAATGGCTTCTATAGGAGAATTGGCGACATTTTATCCAGTTTCAGGTTCATTCGGAGCATATGCAACTAGATTTATAGATCCAGGTGTTGGATTCGGAGTAGGATGGTTATTCTGGATTCTATGGATATTAGTAGCAAGTGTAGACATAATAACATTATCAAAAATATTACACTACTGGGAATTCTTCAGACAGTTTTCAACATTTTCTATATGTATTGTATTTTTAGTATTATTGTATTTATTAAACTTAGTAAGTGTTAAAGTCTATGGTGAAGTTGAATATTGGATAACAATAATAAAAGTAATCACTGTTATTGCATTTTTAATTGTAGGAGTTGCAATTGTTTTTGGAGCTACTGGAAATAGTGAAGCTGGTATTCATACTTTTATCCAGAATGGAGAAAAAACAAGTAGCGCGGGTATGTTAGGATTATTTGGTGTTCTGTCAACTGCAGCATTCTCATTTGGAGGAACTGAGGTTGTAGCGGTAACAGCAGGTGAATCACCTAATCCGAAAGAAACAATGCCAAAAGCAGTAAAACAAGTATTCTGGAGAATTTTGATTTTCTATATTTCAACTATGGTAATAATTTCTTCAATAGTTTCTGCTAATGATCCAAGATTATTAGATACGAAAAATGTAACTGCATCACCATTTACAATTGTCTTCCAAAATATTGGATTGGAAATAGCAGCAGTAATAATGAACGCAGTAATCTTAACGTCAGTATTATCAGCAGCAAACTCAGGTATGTATGTTTCTAGTAGACAATTATTCTCATTAAGTTCACATGACTACGGTCCAAAAGCATTCAAGAAATTAAATAGTAATTCAATACCAGTTATTGCTCTTACATTTTCGGCTGTTTTTATGGTATTATGTTTCGTTTTTGAAAAATTTAGTCCAAGTGGTTACTATATGTTACTTTCTATGGTAGGTATTATTGTAATGATTATTTGGATGGTCTCACTAATATCACAAATTCGTTTAAGAAAGGCAATCGTAAAACAAGGTAAAAAAGCAGAAGAAGTCTTACCATACACAGCTAAAACAGGTGTAGTAGGTTCTTACATTGCATTAATTTCATTTGCAACTATAATTATATTACAACTGTTTGCTGATTACGCTACAGGTGGATTTGTTCAAATGTCATACAACCTAGTGTGTCCTGCAATTGGAGTTGTCATGTATCTAGTATTTAAAATTGTCACAAAAAGAAAATTTGTAAGACTAGAAGAGATGGATATTCATCCATATAAAGATAAATAATATAATTAAAGATTAACAAGGATTTACTTGTTAATCTTTTTTTAGTAAATATATATGTTATGATTATAAGTTTCGACAAAATTTAAATTTAAAATATTATTAACTGAATAATAGTCAATAAACTTATAAACTATGGTAAATGATTGCGGTTTATGATAAAATTGTATTTAAGTAATTTAATGGAGATGATATTTTGAATATTGGAATTACAGGTAGTATCGCATGTGGAAAAAGTACAGTATCAAATTATTTAATAGAAAAAGGATATACAATTATTGATGCTGATAAACTGGGTCATATTGCTTTAACTAGTGAAGATGTAAAAAGAAAATTAGCTGAAAAATTTGGAGATAATATTTTAGAAAATAAAGAAATAAGTCGAGAAAAATTAGGAAAGTTAGTTTTTGGTAATGAGGATAATTTGAAAATACTAAATAGTATTATTCATCCTAAAATTAAGCAATTAATTTTAAAATTACAAGAAGACCACAAAGATGAACAGTTCGTTTTTTTGGATATAGCACTACTGTATGAAGCGAATTTTATAGATTTAGTAGAAAAAGTAATAGTAGTCTATGTAAATGAAAAAGTTCAGTTAACTAGATTGATGAGTAGAAATTCTCTATCAGAAGAGGTTGCTCAAATGAGGATAAAAAGTCAAATGAGTTCAGAAGAAAAAGAAAAACTTGGAGATTTTATAATTGATAATAGTAATACTCTAGAGTCTACTTATCAACAAATTGATGAAATATTAAATAGGTTAAAGAGAGGAGAATAAAAAGAATGACTAATGTTTTAGAAATTAGTAATTTAGGTGGAGGATATAATCGCAGAAAAATTATTGATGATATAAATTTACAAATACCTAAGGGGAGTATTACAGCTCTTATAGGGCTTAACGGAGCAGGGAAGAGTACGACTATTAAACATATATTAGGGCTACTTAGACCAATGGAAGGTGAGATAAAAGTTAATGGCATTACAATTACTCGAGATAATGAAAAATACAGAAAGAGTATCAGTTACATACCAGAATCACCTGTTTTATATGAAGAACTAACTTTAGAAGAACATATTAATCTTACAGCTATGGCATATGGCTTAAACATGGAAGAAACTTGGCAAAGAGCTGAAAAGTTACTTGAATTATTTAAGCTTAAAGATAAGAAAGAATTTTTCCCAGTTCACTTTTCTAAAGGTATGAAACAAAAAGTAATGATTATTTGTGCCTTTTTGGTAGAACCGAATTTATACATTATAGATGAACCTTTCTTAGGATTAGATCCAATTGCAATTAACGATTTAATTAATCTAATGTGTGAAAGAAGAGATAGTGGGGCAAGTTTACTTATGTCTACTCATATTCTTGCTACTGCTGAGAAGTATTGTGATAATTTTGTTATTATTCACGAAGGGAAAATTTTAGCGAGTGGTAACTTAGAACAACTAAGGGCTGAATTTAATATGGCTGGTGCGTCTTTAGATGAAATTTATTTATCATTAACGGTGCGAGATAATAATGAGTAATATAGAACATATATTTTCTGATAGACGCAAAAAGGAGCAAGAGCTTAAATTAAAATATAGTAAGTACATTTTCAATTCGCACCTTATAATGTTTCTTATTATAGTATTAGGAGCTGCACTTATAAATTACTCGAAGTGGATAGCTACTGCGAGTCAATTTGAATTATATTCAGTATTTATAGCGGCAACGCTAATATTTAGCTATTATTTGGTAAGTACTAAGGTTAAAACATATATTAAAGAAGCTGACTCAGTATTTTTACTACCATTAGAAAAGTATTATAGGAAAATTGGATTAAAAACTGTTATGAATTTGACGATTACTCATATCATCGCAGTTATTATCTTTTATTTTGCTACAAAACCGATTACTAATATAATTGGTAGTATTAATAAATTAGGTGTTTGTTTATTGTTAATGATAATAATAATAAACAATTTGTTAAAATACTTCCAAGTTATTCATTATACAGAGCTAGTATGGGTTAAAATTATACTATTTATAGTAACTTTTATACAAATTTTAGTGGTGTTCATCGAAAATACGTATATTCATATATTTGATATAATTGGGGTAGTGGCATTAGCATATTGTACATACTACGTTATGAAAAATGCAACTAATAAAGCAAGTTCAGAAGATCAAGAGAAGTTTGTTGTAAAATGGAATGAAGCGGCAGAATACGATAAACACCGCATGGAAAGCTATCTGAAATTTGTTAATATGTTTGTTGATGTGCCTTTAAGTGGTGTAAAAGTGGCAAGAAGAAAATACTTTGATGTACTATTACCAAGGGTAACTAAAGAAAACTTTAATAATGAAAATAGTTTTAAATATTACTATTACAGAGTATTTTTACGACAAGAAAATACAGTATTTTTAGCTTTAAGATTGATGTTACTAGCTGGATTAGTTATTTTTAGCTTTAAAAATACATATGTTAGTGCAATGACCATTATATCATATAGTTATTTAACAATAATTCAACTTGTTCCTTTATATAAACAAATGAGCAATAATATTTGGCATAGCATTTTACCTGTTGATGAAAGTATTAAGATAGGAAGTTTTAAAAAATTACTAACTGTAGTAATTTTAGTAACTACATTTATTTTAACGATAATAGCTATTTGTTTAAGTAACTTTGAAATAAAGAACATATTAATAACTGTAGGAGCATTTGTTGTAGCTAATATTATAGCTAAAGTTTTTATTGAAAAAGTTAAATAGAAGGACATAAGTATGAAAAATATAGCAATAATCGGGGGAGATTTATCAGGAATCAGTTGCGCGTATTTTCTTGATAAATTTTCTGGAGTTAACTCAAAGAAGTTTAATATTGATCTAATTGAAAGAGATTTAGAATTTTCAAATGATAAGTTTGGAAAATTTCAGTATGGGCAAGAAATTTATGACTATGGATGGCATAATTCGATTAGTGAACAAGGAGTACTGTTCTATCTAATGATAGAGCTAGGATTACATAGGTACTTAATAAAAAGTGGTACAACTAAAAAAGTGTTTTATACAAAAGAAGGGATAAAGTATCTTCCTGAAAAAATACTTTATGGATTACCACTAGACAAAAGAGAATTAATATTATCTGATTTATTTACTTTTAAAGAAAAATTGTCGATATTATATAATATGTATAATACGTTGGAAGATGAAGACATTAAGGAACTTACTGTCGAAGAATTTTTTAAAGCGATAATAAATGGAAAAATTTATGATAAATTGATAGAACCATTGTTAACGAGTTATTATGGAAGTGATATTTCAGAACAAAGTATGGTAAGCTTAATGCCGGAGTTATCTTTCTTAACTATTCAAAAGGAAGACATCAATAAAATTTTAGAAGATATGTATAATAGAAAAGTTATTGATAATATAACTGTTGGAGCTGAATATAGATTAAAATTCACGTTGAAGTCGTTTATAGAAACACTAGAATCAAATTTTTCTGATAAGGTATTTTTAGAGTTAAATCGAAAAATAGAAAAAATCGAGAAAAAAGGAGATAAATATCTAGTTCATTCTAATGGAAGTATTTATTACTATGATTATATAATTCTTACATTGAATCAGAAGAATTTTTTACCATGGTTTAAGGATGACGAAAAGATTAATGATTTCTATTCGAATATGAAGTATGTATCAAATATTGTAGTGACATTTATTTATAAACGAGATGATCTACATATAAACCGTGAAATCGGGGAAATTATTTTCCAAAAAGATGAAAGTGAGTACATTACAAAGCTTGAATATGTTAGTAACAAGTGGATAGATATTAAAATGAGTGGAATACAAATTGTGAGAGCTTATATTAGTAGAGAAGAAGCTGTTAAAAAACTTATTGATAAAAGCGATTCAGAATTAAAGGAAATAATTGAAAAAGAAATCGAAAGAGTACATGGTTTAGTAGGAAGTGTTAATAAGTATTACGTTAGCAAAATTAAAGATAATTATAGATTTTGCAGTAAGGAATATAATCAAAACATAAATAATTTCGGTGACTATATAAAAGAAAACTATCCTAATGTGTATATTATTGGAAAATCAAAAAAAGGTACAACATTAGAAAATACAGTATTAGAAGCAAAAGAAACTGCAAAAGAAATACTTGAAAATATAAGATAAAAAGAGACGTATAAGGTACGAGGTGAAAAAAATGAAATTCTTAACAAATAAATATACCGGTGTCAAAGTAACACCAATTTTCGAAGATGAAAATTATGATAGTAAATTATTACAATATACAAAAGAAAGAGAATTATTTTCAGGAAAACTTAAAGAAGTTTATGCTAATCTTCCATTTGAAGGTGAAAAGGAAATACTTTTAGGTTTTGGGAAAAAAGAAGATTTATTAGAAGATCAAGTTCGTGAGGTATTCTTTAAACTTGTAAAAGTATTAGAAAAAAATAAAGAATTAGAAGTTCATGTGACTTTACCTAAAGTAGATAATATATCTACAGAAAAATTAGTAAATGCAGCAGTTGAAGGTTCTTTACATGCAACTTACAAATTTGATAAATACAAATCGAATAGAAAAGCTTTTCCAGAAATTACAATTAACTTGTCTACAGAAGATAAGTTAGATAATCTAGAAGAAGTAGTGAATGAAGCTTGTGATATTATAAGCGGAGTATTCTTCTCGCGTGATCTAGTAAATGAAAGAGCTGAGTACTTGTATCCAGAAACTCTTGCTAATATTGCAAGTAAGGAATTATCAGCATTAGGTGTTGAAGTAGAAGTATATGATGAAAAACAATGTGAAGAAATGGGATTAAAAGGATTATTAGCTGTAGGTCGCGCTTCAGATAGAAAACCAAGATTTATTGTTATGAAATACTTAAATAATCCAGAGGAAAGCGAAGTAGTCGGCTTAGTAGGGAAAGGTGTAACTTACGATTCAGGTGGTTATTCAATTAAACCAACAGCAAATAGTATGGACATAATGCACTGTGATATGGGTGGTGCTGGAACTGTACTAGGAACAATGAAGCTAATAGCAACAAGAAAACTTAAAACAAATGTTATTGGAATTATTGGTGCATGTGAAAACATGATTTCAGGAAGTTCATATAAACCAGGTGATATAATTTCTACATTATCAGGAAAAACTGTGGAGGTATTGAACACAGATGCAGAAGGACGTATTACATTAGCTGATTCAGTTTATTACGCTACAGAGAAATTAAAAGTAAGTAAAGTAATAGACTTGGCAACTTTAACAGGGGCATGTTTAGTAGCACTTGGGGAATTCTATACGGGAGCCGTAACTAATGATCAAAAATTTTATGATGAGTTGGTCAATGCATCGAAAAAGGCTGGAGAAAGAATATGGCAAATGCCAGTAGACGATAGTTTTAGAAAGTTAAATAATTCATCAGTGGCCGACGTGAAAAATACAGGGGGTCGTTTAGGTGGAACAATTACCGCAGGTTTATTTATAGAAAATTTTGTGGCTAATAATACACCATGGATTCACCTAGATATAGCAGGAACAGCATATCTATCTAAACCAGAAGGGTACTTACCAAAAGGTGCAACAGGTATACATGTTAAAACATTATATAATTTAATAAATAAATAAGATATTAAAAGTTCAAGGGTATAACATATTATATTCTTGGGCTTTTTTATATAATATTGTGAATTTGTTGGTAATTATATTAAGATTTTGTAAATAATTCGCAAATGTAAAAAGAAATATTTCAACAGTAATTGACATTGATAATTATTATTGATAAGATAA
>CAURKK010000045.1:0-11292 GCA_963525505.1 uncultured Gemella sp. | reverse complement strand
TTAAAAGAGCTAGACACATGGCACTTTTACCATACGTAGTAGACGAAAAATAAGAATAAAAGTGAAAAAGATGAGCTTATGCTTGTCTTTTTTTTGTGCTCTGATATAATTAAAGTGAAATATAGAAAAAAATATCGATGTTGATAGAGGAATAAGTGATGGAATTAAAAAGATTAGATGAGACTAAAGTATTGAAAGATCCTGTGCATAGTTATATCCATATTCATTATGAAGTGATTTGGAACTGTCTTGATAGTAAGGAATTTCAAAGGTTACGTCGTATTAGACAACTAGGTGGAGATTTTCAAGTATATCCTACAGCAGAACATTCACGTTTTTCTCATTCGCTAGGAGTATACGAGATTGTCAGAAGAATGGTTACTGAGGTTAAGTCGCTATGTGCCGAGTTGACCGAGTATGAAAAAGTATGTGTTATGTTAGCAGGCCTTCTACATGATGTGGGGCATGGCCCGTTTTCTCATGCTTTTGAACATGTAACTAATCATAGTCATGAGGAATACACTGCGAAAATAATACTTGGAAATACGGAATTGAATTCAATTTTATGTTCTGTTTCAGATAGATTACCTGAGGATATTGTTTCGATTATTCAACATACTCATGAAAATGATGTATTGAATCAAATTGTTTCAGGTCAACTCGATGCAGACAGAATGGATTATCTTTTACGAGATTCCTACTTTACTGCGACAAGTTATGGGCAATTTGATTTGGAAAGAATACTAAGGACGATGCGTGTAAGAAAAACCTGTGAAGGTAGGAAAGTAATAGTAGTTAAACATACAGGTATTCATAGTGTAGAAGATTATATTATGGCGAGGTACCAAATGTACTGGCAAGTTTATTATCATCCTGTAGCTAGAAGTTACGAGGCTGTATTTATTCAATTGTTTAAAAGGTTAAAAGATATTTTCGAAGAAAATAAGGGTTATTTCGAAGATATTAGAGTATTGGTGCCGTTTTTAGAGAAAAAAGAAATAGATGAAGAAGAATATTTTAGACTAGATGAAAATTCATTATTGTATTGTTGCACTTTGATTCAAGATAAAGAAGATGAAGTGGCTGCCGACCTTGCAAGAAGATTACAAAACAGGAAGTTATTTGAATATGTGGATTTTAATGAAGAAAATCTTGCTCAGATAAAAAATATGCTATGTGAAAAAGGGTATGATGAACGATATTATTTGAGAATTGAGAATATAGAAGCAAGTGTTTATAGCCCTTATAAAGGTAGAAAAATTTTAATTGAAAAACTAGATGGAGAGATAGTAGCGTTAGAAAAAGCGAGTACTATAGTAGAATCCATAACAAAAGGTCAGGTTAAAAAAGAGGGAACTATATTTTTCCCTAGATAATAAAAAAGTATAGAGGTAATGGAAGAAACACTATCACAAAGCTATAATTTAGTTTTGTGATAGTGTTTTGTATTCATTTTACAGAAAACAATAAATTACTTCAAATGATTTTAATTTTACGAAAAGTTGTCAGAAAATAAATTATTTTTAACTTACTATTGATTTTAGTTTTCGGAAATGTTATAATCATAATTACATTACAAAAAATTAAGATTAACAATAAAGGAGAGATGTAAAATGTTTAAATTAGCAAATGTAGCAAGACCAGGGGTAAGTGAATATATTTCAGGAAGTGGGGCATTGTCTGCGCTTGATAATAGATTAGAAGGGTTTAAAACTCCTTTGATTGTTACTGGAGAAAAATCTTACGCGGCATTTACAAAGTTTTATAAAGGAAATAGAGAATTTAGAGTAGCAAAATATGATGGTTCTGCATCTTATGAGGATATGCAACGTATTGCAGACGAATTTGGAGAAGGTGTAGATGTAGTCCTTGGAGTAGGTGGAGGACGCGTTATCGATACAGCGAAAGGTGTAGCGCAAAACTTAAACGTTGAGTACATGACAGTACCGACAGTAATCGCAACTTGTGCACCTTATGCACCTGTAGCTGCAGTTTATCATCCAGACCACACATTTAGAGAGGTTGCATACTTTAAACGTACTGCATATGCTTGTCTGGCAGACTTAGATTTATTATTAGAATCACCAAAAGAATATTTCGTAGCAGGTATCGGTGATACTTTAGCAAAATGGTATGAAGCAGTAGTTTTAGTAGAAAGAAATAATAAGTTCAATGATCCATTTGTAAGAATGGGATTAGAAGCAGCTAAAATCACTCGTGATGTACTTTTACGTGATGCTAACGGTGCATTAGAAGCAATGGAAAAAGGTGAAGTAACAGAAAGTTTCAAAAATGCTGTAGATACAGTATTCGCTATCTCAGGATGTGTTGGATGCTTCGGTGTTCACTATGGACGTATGGCAGGAGCTCACGCAGTACATAATGGTATGAGTTTAGTTAAAGAAACGCACTCTGTATTACATGGTACAAAAGTATCTTATGGTATCTTAGTTCAATTACTTGCTGAAGGTAAGAGAGAAGAAGTTGAGAAACTTGTTCCATTCTATAAAGACAATAACTTAGCTTACAACTTAGCTTGTGTTAATGTAACAGAAGATGTAGAAGAAAAAATGAAAAAAATTGCAGAATTCGCAGCTAGTGAAAAAGAAACATTCAAACTTGCGGTTGATGTTTGTACACCAGAAGTTGTATTTAATGCAATGAAAGAATTAGAAGAATTAACAAAATAATAAAATTATAAAAGACCTCGGATATTAATCTGAGGTCTTTTATATGTGTTATAAATTGTTTTTTAATACAGGTACTAACATGGCGTTGCTAATATTTTGTGCAGTATCGTCTTGAAGTAGATAATTAACGATTTCATAACCGAATAGGATTGCGACAGCTGGTCCTTGTGCAGTAATTACATTTTTATCAACTATTACAGCTTTTTCGTTATTGTATGTTTTGCAGTTTATTTCTTTATCGAATCCTGGGTAAGAAGTTGCTTCTTTATCTTCAAGTATTCCTGCTTTACTTAAAACGATAGGTGCAGCACAGATGGCTGCAACAAGTTTTCCAGCGTTATACATATCTTGGAAGAATGTGATTATTTTGTCGTTGTCACGAAGCAATGTGCTTCCAGGCATGCCACCAGGGATTACTATAGCATCGTAGTTAAGGATATTGTCGATATCGTTAATTTTTTTGTCTACTATTATTTTTACGTTATGTGAGCTTGTTATATGATCTTCGTTATTAGCGGAAATTAGATCGACATGAATGTTTGCACGTCGTAATATATCTAGAGGTGCAATTAACTCTAATTCTTCACTTCCATTTTCAACGAATAAAGCAACTTTTTTAGTCATAAAAAATCCTCCGAATGTTTTTGTATAATGTGTATAGAATAAAATATTTTTCATGTTCTCTTATTGTGGTGAAGGACGCTTTCGACTAACTTTTTATGTGATTACACATGAAAAGTGGATTCTACAGCTAGAAAATGAGCTGAAAGGTCTCCATTTCTCCTAACAAAATTGAATTCAATTTTGTCGCCACCACGATAGAGAACATGAAATTCATAATTATATATAAATTTAATAGTTCAAAGAAATTCAAACACAAAATCATTTTGTTTACTTATCATTTCTCTTTATTTTAATTTTATTGTATTTTCAAAGAAAAATCAACCACCTACGGAAGATGGTTGATTAAGTTTAAACTCAATTATTAATTATTTAGAAATTTCTAGTACCCCGTATCCAGTGTCACGGCGTTTATATACTACTGAAATTTCATTTGTAGTGTTGTCTAAGAATGCGAAGAAATCGTGTCCTAGAAGTTCCATTTGGAATACAGCTTCTTCTCTAGTCATTGCTTCTACTTTAAGTTGTTTTACTTTACCGAAATCTAATGCAGTTTCTTCTGTTTCTTCTAACTCGCTAGTAAGAATAATTTCTTCAGTATATCCTTTTTCGCGACCTTTTCTATTGATTTTAGTTTTGTGTTTTCTCATCTGGCGTTCAAGTTTATCTACAACTAAATCAACAGCAGCATATAAGTCTTCGTTAGTTTCTTCTGCGCGTAGTGTTACACCTTTAAGTGGAACAGTGATTTCTATTTTTTTCTTATTATTTTTGTATACTTTAGCATTAGCATAAACGTTTGCTTCTAAACTGTCAGCAAAGTATTTTTCTAATTTAGAAACTTTGTTCTCAACATACTCCCTAATTGCTTGAGTAATTTCTAAATTTTCTCCTCGTACTTGATATCTTAACATTTTAAAGCACTCCTTTCATAAAGTAGTCTAACTACTTTATAGGGGGTTCCCCCTGTTTTTATAGTTTTATTATACCACTTTTTGGTAACGTTAGCAATATAGTTTGCATAGAAATGTCACTTTTGTAAAATGTACATTTATTTTGCTTTATAAATATATTTTTGTTAAAATATAGTTAAATATAGGGAATATAAAGTTAATGGGAAGTGCATAAGCTTAAAATGTTAACTAAATGAGGAAAAATATCGAAAAAATTTTATGGAAATTTGCATATAGGGGAGAATAAAGATGTTTTTTAGAGAATATTGTGAATTTATCGAAGCGATTTATAATGTTTATTACTCAAAACTAAGTGAATATGATAAACAATTGAATTATAGAAAAATTAAGGAAAGCTATGATAATTTCGGGAAAAATAATCAAGATTTTGAAGAAATTTTTCATGAGATAATAACGGGGGCAGTCTGTACTTTAAAAGAAAGTGATTTAACTTTTTTGAGAAAGTATAACGGACTGCTTTTATCTATTTCAAAATTGTTGAAATTAAATATAAAAATACATTATTTAGATAGTTGTCCTTATGTCAAAAAATTATATTCAGTAGAATTTGACGGAATAAAGTATCATTGTTTACAATGTGATAATAATGATCAAGGACAATTTTTTAGTTTTATTGATAAAGATACAAAGACGACTTATTGTAGGCGTTGTATTGATTTTGGACGAAGTGACGATATGTTTATAAGATTTCATATAAATTTACCTATTTCAAATTTAGCTACATTAAAAAAACCAAGTGTAATGTTAAGTGATGTTCAAAATTCTGCGAGTGAAATTTTGATAGAAAATACTAGAAAAAAGCTTAGTACTCTAGTTTGGGCTGTTTGCGGAGCAGGTAAGACTGAGATTGTATATGATACAATATATCATGCTATTTTGGATAATAAGACGGTGTGCTTAGCTATTCCAAGAAGAGATGTTGTTAAAGAATTAGCAAAAAGATTTCTAAGTGATTTTCATGGATATTCTATAAATGTCTTGCATGGTGAAGAGAAAACTTTAGAAGATTCAAAATTTTATATTATGACTACACATCAACTACTGAAGTATTACGATTATTTTGATATTGTAATTATTGATGAAGTAGATGCTTTTCCATACTCAGGTGATGATTGTTTAGAAAATGGGGCTAGAACAAGTTTAAAAAATGATGGCGTATTTATATTTTTATCAGCAACTCCGTCAGAAAATATAAAGTCTAGTGTTGATGAAGTTGTTAAAATTCCAATTAGATATCATAGATATTTATTGCCGGTTCCTAAGATTAAGATTGAGAAGGAGGAAGTATTTTATTTTTCAAAGAAATCAAGGTTTTTATTGGAATTTATACAGACGAAATTAAATGATAAGCGAAGAATTTTGATGTTTGTACCAGAAGTAGGAATGTGCGAGACAGCTGTGTTATATTTTAAAAATATTTTATCGAAAGATGTAATAGTAGATTATGTGTATAGTGAAGATGAGAATAGAAGTGAAAAGATTCGAAAATTCTATAATTGGGGGATAGATATACTTATTACAACGACGATATTAGAACGAGGTGTCACCTTCGATTATTTGGATGTAATAATTTTTGATGCTAAGCACATAAATTTTTCTAAAGCGGCATTAATTCAGATTTCTGGTAGGGTCGGTAGAAAAAACTATGATAATTCAGGAGATATTGTGTTCTTATCTGATAAGATAAGTGGTGAAATGAAAGCAGCAATTAAGGAAATTAACTATATGAACAATTTAGCGGAATATCGAAAATTGGCTAGGAGGTAGAGTATGAAATGTAGTTTTTGTAATTCGGATATAAAGTTGAAATTGGGATTTAACACGCTTTTTTCAACAAAAGAAAAATTTCAACTTTGTATACAATGTAGAGAACATATTGGTATAAATACAATAGGGATTGATGGATATAGTTTGTATTTTTTTGCGGATTATGATTTTTTAAAAGAAGATATTTATTCGATAAAGTATTTTGGAGATGTAGCTTGCGCCTTGAAGTTTAAAGAACTATTTAAAAAATTTTTTTCTTTATACAGTTTTGATTTAGTAACTATAGTTCCAGCTAATAAAATTCGAGAAATTATTCGTGGATTTGATCATATTGAGCAAATTTGTAAATTGTGTGATGTGAAATTTGAGAAATTGCTTTATTGTGAATATAGAGAAAAACAATCGAAAATGCACAAAGAGCGTAAGGAGAACAAATATCATTTGCTAAAACAAGGTAGAAATTTGTCTGAATTTAAAAAAATCCTTATAATAGATGATATTTATACAAGTGGAAATACTTTATTAGGTTGCGCTAAGGCTATAAAAAATATATACCCAAATGTGGAGGTAAGTTTTTTGACGTTATCAAAAGTAATATAACTATTATTTTATGAGTTTTTTGATATACAAGATTGATTTTTGTGGTATAATGTTAAAGTTGAATTTTAAATCTTTTTGAGAAAGAGTGGGTTCGACGTTTTGTGAAAATCACAGGAATTGTATAGTTAGGAGATGGTTAAAACAAAAATTTTATTTTCACTTATAATGATCGCTTTAATTTTAATTCTAGTAATTTTCTTATCGAAGAAATTTGAATTAAATAAGGATCAAATTGTTATATTTTGGATATTAGTTTTATTTTGGTCTGCAATAAGCATTATACGAGCTTATAGGAAGTTATATGCTATTACACCTATCGAACAAGGTGGACTTTCTTTAACGCCGGTGATGGCAGCCCAAATAGCAGCTGGATATGGACTTATGAGTTTAATAGTAAGATTGCCGATGTTTTTAGCGAGTGATATATTCAAAAAACGTAAAATCTTCGTTCAAATTTCGTTGTTTTTACTAATTACAACATCGTTTTTAGTAGCATTTAATGCAAATTATGTAACATTGTATTTATCTTCTTTATCATTAGGGATAAGTGCAACTATGCTTGCGTTATTTAATGTAATATTCTCAGAAACATTTTCAAAGGATAAGGCAGCTGTATCAGTTTCGATTCTATCTGTAGCGCCACTTCTTGCGGAATTTATCGCAGCTCCGATACAATATGTTTTTACTGTGAATACATATAAGCATTTTGATTATATGTGGATAGTTACAGGAACTATTGCAGTACTAACATTTATATTATCGTTTATGATGAAAGATTATCGACCTATTGATAGTAATTTCTCGTTTGATAAGGTAAAAGTGGTGGTTAAACATAAGAGTTTTATTTATATTTGTATATTAGCTTTGCTGTTATCATTTATTAAGTTCTCAACAAGTGGGGCCAATATGATAGCTTATGGTAAAACAGAATTAAACATGACACCGCTGATGCTTGCGTATATGGATGCAGTCTTTGCAGTACCGCAGCTTATTGCCGGAGTGCTTGTAGGGGTTTATTTTACGAGAAAATGGGGAATAGAAAAAACCTTGTTATTCCTACTAGGTTGTTCGCTAACGTTTTATATTATAGCGTTATACGTAAATAATCCATATGTTATATATGTAAGTTATATATTAAACGGATTAGGATATGGAGGAGCTTATAATGCACTAATCTCATTAGCGATGCAATATTTCGATAGAGAGTATCGTAATATAAGTATGGGTATCTATCAAGCATTTTTTGCTCTAGGTATCTATTATGGAGACTATGTTTATGTATGGATAGCGAAACATGTAAAAAACGGGCTATTTGGGTTTACTCAAAGTAAATCTATTTTCCTAATAGTAATAGGTATAACTTTGATAAGTATGCTTATGGTTAAATTAAAAGTTAGAGATAACTAAAAAAAGTTGATTCACGATTTTGTGAATCAACTTTTTTGTATGTATTATCCGCCGATTAAATCTCCACGAACATATCCACTGTAGCCTCCATAATAAACATAGGCCCAAGATTCGCCAATTGAGTTAGTTTCAAGTGATCCTATTGTAACAGCGGCTCCACCTTTTATAGATGTTATTATTCTACTAGTATCGTATTTATCACTTCTTAGGTTAACTCCGACAGCTGGTTTTACATAGGCTGTACGCCCGCTAATGCTATGTCTTACTTCGTCTGATGAGCTTGAAGAACTTGAAGAACTTTCTTTTACAATGATAGTTTCTTTTTCTTTAGCCTTTTCATTTAGCCCATTCACAGTGAATGTACGTTTGAATTCTCCTGTTGTTTTCAATTTTAATTTATTTACAGTGTTTTTGTTTAATGTGATAGTAACTTCAACTTTATCTCCATTTTTTAAATTGCTTTGTTTATCGAATGAAATATCAGGATTTGATAATAAATTAGAAATTTCAGCGTTAGATTTAGCTACTTCAGGAACTTTTTTAATGTCAACTTCAGGTTTTCCTTCACCTTGTGCACCGTATGTAACAAAGTTTACTTCATAAGTTGATAAGTCGACAACATTCTCTTTTTTCAAGAGTTTAGTATATCCGAAGTATAAACCAACTACTAAAACTGCAAAAGTTATTATAGCAGTTAATACAACAGGAATGATACTTTTCTTTTTCTCTTTAGGTTCTTCCGTGTACATTGGAGGAACGTTATAATTTTGTTGATTGTTGTAGTTGTGAGGTTGATTGTTATAACCTTGATTTTGATCGAAATTTTGATATTGTGTATTTTGGTATTGAGGATCAAATCCTTGATTATTGTATTGAGTATTATCAAGGTTTGGATTATAGTTGTAATTTGGATTATTGTAGTTTTGATTGTTGTAATTTTGATTGTCAAAGTTTTGGTTGTTTTGACCTTGATTATTTCTATTCATTAATTTCTCCTTTTAGTTATGTTATTTAGTTTGCGTAGTCTCCGCCAGGAGCGTTCAGGTATTCTTCTAGTGAAATATTTCGTTCGTGAATGGTTTTAGCAACATCTTCTCCAACGTAGCGAATATGCCAACTTTCTTCCATATACCCTGTTTTTTCTACAAACTCAGGTTTATATCTAACGATGAAACCATACTTGTGTGCATTTTTTTCAAGCCACTCAGCAGCTTTCTTACTGCTCTCGCTTGTACCTTCTGCTCCTAATAATTGACCTTGATTATCTATAAGGTCAAATACTAATCCTGTTTGATGCTCACTGTATCCTGGGCGCGCTGAGAATCTATCAGCTTCTTGCTTGCCGTGAGCTGCCACATAATTATTATAGAGACCAGCTTGAGTACTATAAGCTCTAAAACCAGAAACTTGGTTTGAAACATTTAATCCTAATGCTTGAGCATCGCTAATTAATTTATTAACTTTTTGTCTTGCTACAGGATTTTCACCAGGATTGTAATTAGCTGGGAGTGGGTGTTTTTTATTTGCTAACACTATACCGTTGATAATTGTTGGTTGAGAAACTGTTTCAGGAGTTTTTCCATTTGTTGACGGAGTGTTTTCATTGTTTGTATTTGTTTTATTGTCTTCTTTAGTAGATGAAGATTTTTTATTATCTTTTTGTGCTGTTTGCTGTGGTGATGTCGGTGTATCGTCTTTAGTTAAATAGTAATAACCACCTAAAGCTAAGATCAACACTACTAAAGTAACAGTTACAATAGTAATAATATATTTTTTCATAATAAGTATCCCTTTCGCTAATTTATACTATGTGTATTTAATGTATGAAATAAATACGAAAAAATAACAAATGTAAGCCAAATTTAGCCCTTAATAAATATCATAAGTTGAATAGTTGTTTTTGTCAATTATAAACATGATTTTTACTAAAAAATAAATATAATTTAGTGTGGTTGATAAAATTTCTAAATTATTCTAAATCGATAATAAAAAACAAATTCTCTATTAATAAGAAAATTAGACTAAGTGAACAAAAAAGAGAGGTAGATTGATTAATAGATTTATATTATATGATAGTTTAAATTAGAATTATTTATTGTGTTAAGTTTTAAATTAAAGTCCTGAATATTTAACACGTGAATTCGATATTTTCGCTATTTTTCAGTAGATATTAATGATGAAAATGAATTTATATATAGAAAAAAATAAGTATAAAGTAATAATTAAATTAATTAATAAAACGGTGAATTAAATAATACACTTTAACAGTTGTGACTGATACAGGAGAGGCGATTAGTTTACGTAAAACACAATAAAACTGAATTAAATTGTGTAAAAAAATCTAACATGACCCGTGCATATTTGAGCTAATTTATATCAGTATTAATAATTTTTTTATAAAAAAATAGAAAAAAATAAGTGTTCTTTAAGTTTTTGGAAAGGTTTATTATAAAGCTTAATACATTGAATCCTTTTTGGATAGTAAGCGTTTTAAAAGAATTATCATATTAATATGTTTTAGTAGATAATTTTGAGTGATTTAAAAAGTCCTTGACACATATCAGTTGTAGGTGTATATTTTATACATCAATTGTATTATATTAAATAAATGCTGCCGATATTAAAAGGTGAAAATAATGTGACGAATCATAACAGATTTTCAAGGTAGCCTCAAATGATATTTGCAGTTATGGAAAAGGAGTTTAACAATGAAGAATATGTCAAAAAGCAATTGGAAAATTGATGAAAGTACCACTGAGAAGTTTAATCGATATGGTATTAGAAAATACAATGTCGGAGCAGCCAGTGTAGCGATTTTATCAGGTCTTTTCTTTTTAGGAGGAGCAGATGCTCAAGCAGCTGAGAACAATTCGTCTCAAGCGAATGCACAGGCTGTTGCATCAGAAAGTGGCTCTAACGCCACATCTAACGCCTGGGAAAAGGCCATAACAACAGTTGTAGAAAAAGAGAAAACTACTGCAGAAGTAGCGCCGAAAGCAGCAGAGAATCAAACTGCGCCTAAAGAAACAGTAGTTACAGCACCAAAAGTTGAAACAAGAGAAGCTACTACAACACCAAGAAGAGCAAGAAGAGCAAGAAGTGTAGGGAATAATCCAGATGAGGTAACGCCATCATCACAACCATCAACTACAGATTCAACAGGTTCACAACCATCAACTACAGGTTCAACAGGTTCACAACCATCAACTACAGATTCAACAGCATCACAACCA
>CAURKK010000044.1:0-11495 GCA_963525505.1 uncultured Gemella sp. | reverse complement strand
GAACTTGATATATTAAAAGATTGTTCTGAAGAAAAACTTCAAGAAATTCTTCAATATATATTTGTATCAGATTTTGATAGATTTAGTTATAGAAATTGTATGGTTTATGAAGATAAAGGTATAATACAAGGTTTTTCATTTTCATATCATTATGATGAAGTTACGAAAATGAAGGAGTTTTGGTTCGATACAGTTGTTAATAATTTTAATTTGGGAAAAAATTCAATTATTTTTGATTATGATGAAGCACTGGTTGGAGAGGCTTATTTAGATACTTTATATGTATTTTCTGAGGTTAGAGGTAAAGGGATTGGAAATAAGCTATTAACAGAGTTTGTTAGTAGTGGACAACCTAGATTAAGCTTAAATGTAGCACAATCAAATATAAGAGCTAGGAAATTATATGAAAGCTTTGGATTTAATAAAGATAGTGAGATCTTTATAGGACATGAAAATTATGATCATTTAATAAAGGAAAATTAAATTTTTTATTATATTTTTTCAGATAATTCTACAGAATTTTTTAAAAAATATATTACAAAAGGGATATAATTTGTGCTATAATTAAAGTTACGTATAAATGTTAGGAGAAAAAATATGGTAGAATTATTGAGAAAAGATCAGAAAGTTGAAAACACATGGGATTTAGAATCGATTTTTAAGACAAATGAAGATTTTTGGAAACAATTTAAAGAGGTAGAAAAATTAATTCCAGAAATACAAAGTTATAAAGGTAAGGTTAAGGACGGAGCAAAAGCATTATTAGAAGTTTTTAAAGCTGAAGAAGATATGATGTTAAAAGTTGAACAGTTAACTATTTATGCATATCTTAGAAAAGATCAAGACAGTACTGATGCTATTTATGCTGAATTGTATGCAAAAACAATGAATTTAAAATCTAAGTTTTATGCAGAATGGTCATTCTTAAAACCAGAACTTCTTTCAGTTGATCAAGAAGTATTACTAGGATACTTAGAAGAAATAGAAGAGTTAAAAGTCTATAAGTTTGAGTTAGAAAAATTAAATAAAAAACGTTTACACACATTAGATCCGGAACAAGAAAAAATTATTTCAATGGCAGGAGAAGCATTAAGTACAAGTGATGAAACTTTTTCAGCATTGAATAATGCTGATGTTTCTTTTGAAGATATAGAAGATAAAGATGGGAACAAACATACTTTAACTCACGGTACTTTTGGAACATTTATGGAAAGTACGGATAGAGTTTTAAGAAAAAATGCCTTCCATTCACTATCTAAATATTATAAAAAACATAATAATACTTTAGCATCCACTCTTGGTGGAAATTTAAAAAGAAAAAAATATTATGCAGATGTTTATAAATATTCTTCAACAAGAAATAATGCATTATCTAACAACTTAATACCTGAGGAAGTTTATGATAATTTAGTAGCTGTTGTTAATAAAAAAATACCTGCTCTACAAAAATATTATGAATTACACAAAAGGGCAAAAGGATTTGAAGATTTCAGGTTATATGATAGAGCTGTTTCTATGGTAAAAGGAGAGCCTATTAAATTCACATTTGAAGAAGCACGTGATATTGTACTTGAAGCTGTAAAACCAATGGGTGAAGAATATGTTAACGATATGAGAAAAGCTTTTACAGAACGATGGATAGATATTTATCCAAATAAAGGGAAACGTTCAGGGGCGTATTCATGGGGTGGTTATACGACAAAACCATTTATTCTATTAAATTTTGATGGTACATTAAATGATATATATACTCTAATACATGAACTTGGGCATTCAATGCACTCATATTATACTAGAAATAATCAACCTTATGTTTACGGAGATTATTCAATATTCGTAGCAGAGGTAGCGTCAACTTGTAATGAAGCTTTATTAACAGAGTATCTATATAACAAGTTTGAAAAAGAAGGTAATAAAAATGGTATGTTACGTGTTCTAAACGAAGCATTAAGTGGTTTTGTAGGGACAGTTTATAGACAAACTCAATTTGCAGAGTTTGAGCATACTATAAATCAGCATTTCCAAAATGGTGGAGCCATAACAGCTGATTATTTGAATACTGAATATTTTAACTTAGTAAAAAAATATTACGGTGATGTCTTTACATATGATGAAGATATAAAATATGAGTGGTCTAGAGTACCTCATTTTTACTATAATTATTATGTTTATCAATATGCTACTGGTTATTCAGCTGCACAAGCATTATCAAAATTAATTTTAGCAGATAGTAAGAACGCAAAAGTTTATATTGATGAATTTCTTTCAAAAGGTAATTCTAATTATCCAATAGAGGTTTTAAAAAATGCAGGAGTGGATATGTCTAAGCCTGATGCAATAGAATTAGCACTTCAAGGATTTGAAGAAAAAATAGAAAAATTTGAGAAACTATATTTTGAAAAATAATAATATTGAAAAATATATCACAAATGAAAAAATCCAAGTGTTATTACTTGGATAAAGGAATATTGAATATATTATTTTGATATTTCATACAAAACTTTATTAAAGAAACGACTGTAGAAAGATTTCTTAGAAATCAAGCTTATAGAGTCGTTTCTTTTTTTAATGTTACTAATACTAGTTCAATTGGATTATTTATTCTAATTGGGAAAGAGCTATTTCCCAAACCTCTAGATACAATAAGAGTTGAGTTTTCTTTTATATATTTACCATTAGTATATTTAGGGAAGAATCCTTGGCTTGGAGAATATATTCCTCCTATAAATGGTATTCTCCATTGACCGCCATGAGCATGTCCAGAAAAAATTAAATCATATTTTGCTTCTACATACATTGGAAACTTCTCAGGTCTATGGGATAATAAAATGTTAAAGTGAGTTGAAGAATACAATTCATCTAAAGTCTCTTTAAAGTTATTTCTATGGTTTAGATTATCTTCATTTTTAAAATGATTATAATCTTCCACACCAACCAAATTAATAAATTCATTATTTTTTTCAAGTAATAAAGAAGTATTATTTAGATTAGTTATGTTTAACTTATTAAGTATGGTCTGTAATCTCTCATATTCTTCAGGCAGCCTTAATTCATGATTACCTGAAACAAAATAACATGGTGAAATAATGGCAAGCTGGCAAAGAATATTATAAGCAACATCTGTGTTGTTTTTATAACTATCTAGAATATCCCCAGTAATAATTATAATATCTGGTGAGAATTTTTTAATTTTATTAATAAATGATAAATCACTGAAACCAACTTTATCGCAATGAATATCACTTATTTGTGCGATTCTAAAATTGTCGAAACTGGTAGGTAAGTTATTAAAACTAAGAGAGAGATTGGATTGTTTTAATTTTTTATTATTTGCAAATATTGAGGTTGCAAGAAATGGAATAAACGCTAAAATTTTTCGATTCATATATTTCACCTTTAAAGTACTTATTTTATATTGAGATAAACCTAAAATTTATTCTAAGTTATAATTAGTGTATCATCAGTATTTTAAAACATTATACCATAATGCTTAAATTATGTTAAAATATAAAGTGATTAATAAAGTAAAATTTGAGGATGAATTTATGATAAATATTGAAAAGATTGATAATATAGCTGCTTCTAGGAAATACCCACCAACACCTCCACAGTGGCAAGCAATTGCTATTACAGGTGCTGATATTCTTGTTGCAGCGGCGGCAGGAAGTGGTAAGACAGAAGTTCTTTCAGAGAGAATTGCAAGAAAAGTCGCTTCAGCAAGATGGGATATAGATAGATTATTGGTTTTAACGTTCACGACTGCTGCAGCAAAAAATATGATAGTAAGAATTGAAGATAAAATTAGCGAACGACTGCTTTCAACAAATAATGAAGAAGATCTACTATATTTAAGAAAACAGCGAATGTTAATGAATGATGCTTACGTTAGTACTATTGATAGTTTTTGTTTAAATGTATTAAGGAAGTTTTATTATTTAGTGGAAGAAAAAATTGATAATCAAATTAAATATTTATCTCCTAATTTTAATATTTTGGCTAATAGTAAAAGTTTATTAATTGATTCAATAAGCAATGTTCTTGAAAAATTAGTGCAACAAGATTCTACTAGCTCAGATTTATTATTTGTAATTTTTGGTTCAAAAGAAAATATTAGTTTTTTTATAATGGATATATATTATAAATTATTAAATATACCAAACTTTTTAAAATATCTAGAAAGTGATTTTACAAAAATAAATTCTTTAGTATTAGAAAAACTAAGAGTGAACAAATATAATGAAATGAATGAATTTGAAAAAATTGATGCTTTAACGAAAAGAGAACACATTTCTATAGCAATAGATTTTAGTGAATTTATTCAGAGGTATTTAGAGAGTAATTTAAAGAATCCTCCTTTTGATATTTTATCAGTTATTGAGTTAGATAAATACAAGAAAGAGAAAATTGACAAATATTTAAAATCAGAAGAATTTATAAAAAGTAACTATGAGAAATTGGAAGATATTAAATTAATTGTGGATAAACTAAATACTCAATTAGAAGTAGATAATGATATATTTGATGCAATGTTATTAAGTAACATATATAATGATTTACTAGAGTATTGTGAATATTTTAAAATGCTTGAAAAAATTGAACAAATATCTGAAGCAATAAAAGATGTCCTAAAGCAAGTACATAATGAATTTATAAAAATAAAACGTGATAATAATTTTCTAGATTTTTCGGATTTAAACCATCTTGCGATTAGTGCTTTAACTAGAGAAGAAAATGGGGAAATAGTTCTTAGTGAAGCTGCTAACTATTATAGAAAACACTTCTTAGAAATATATGTGGATGAATATCAAGATAATAATAACTTACAAGAATATATTTTAAATCTAATTAGAGGAGAAGATGTTTATTTCTTTAGAGTTGGAGATGTGAAACAAGCAATATATGGATTTAGGGGTTCGAATCCGGATTTGTTTGAACAAAAATATAACGAATATAAAAAATTAGAAATATCTGATTATAAAAAGGAGAATGAATATTCATTTGAAGATGATTCTGAAGGTATTTGTATTGTATTAAAAGAAAACTTTAGAAGTGATGAAAATATATTAAAGTGTAGTAATTTTGTGTTTAATAGATTAATGGGAAATAAGAATGCAGGTGTAAGTTATGATGAAGATAGTGCATTATATTATCCAGAAGCAAAAGAAAAACATGGCGATAAAGTAAATCCAACTAAATTAATAAATGGTAAAGTTAACTATTTTACAGGAAATATTGTAGAAGATAAAAAAGATTATAGAGTTCAATCTATAGAAAATATAGCTTATGAAATTTTAAATGGAATTAATGAAGGCAAAAGATACAGTGATTATGCAATTTTAGTTAGAAATAGTACCAAGATGTCTAGCTTTAAAAAAGTTTTTAATAAATATAATATTCCACTATTTTTTAAAGAAAAAATTGGATTCACCGAATCTACTTGTTTTAACATTTTATATAATATATTTAAATTTTTAGACAATAGGAATAGAGATGCGAGTTTGATAGCTATTCTTCATTCTGAAATTTTTGACTATAGTAATAATGAATTGCTAGAAGTGTCATTACAACAGGGGAGAAATCTTTTTGAAAAATTACAGAGTAGTGAAAGAAGAAAAGATTACGAAACCGTGAATTTATTAAAAAAATGGTTAAATATTAGTTTGAATAATTCATTTTCTAGTTTACTGGAATGTATTGTAAGTGACATTGATTTTAAAAATTATTTAGTGACAATAGGAGTAGCTGATGAAGAGCTGGACTATTTTGAGAACTTTTATGATATAATCAATGAATATCAAAATATAGATAATAAGTTGAATTCTTTAGTAAATCATCTGAAGAATATAAAAAATGAAGAGGTTTTTGAAACTAAGAAACGAACACCAAATGATAGTGTAATTTTATCTACAATTCATATTTCAAAAGGATTAGAATATAAAGAAGTTTTTGTAGCAGATTTAGACACTACATTTAGTAAGAGGGGGTATACAGGGGACGTACTATTTACTGAAATATTTGGTTTAACTATCAATGCAGAGACTATTAGCCGAAAATTTGGTTATAATTGTCCTAATCTAGATTATTTTGAAAAATTGTATAATTATAATAGCATGTTGATAAAATTACGAGAGAGAGAGGAAGAGGTTCGTAATTTATATGTGGCACTTACTCGAGCAAAAAATGCATTATATATTGTAAGTCCTAATGGAGTACAGTTAAACAATGAAAAAGCCAAAGATAAGAGTTTATCTGCTGCGTTAATAGAAGAAGAGAATTTTGAAGATATTTTAAATAATCTTTTAAGTGAATATGAAGATGGATTTAACTATGAGAATGAAAAAAACGCAAAGTTTGAAGAGTATAAGGTAACTGCTAGTTGCGATGAAGCACAAGTGGAAATGAAATTTGATTTAGATAATTTTTATAAAAAATTCTCCGAGAAGCAAAATATGAACGATGAGATTGTTATTCCAGAGAGAAAAAATAGAGTATTTCCTGCTAAGACTTCATACAGTGCTCTTAAGAAGATTAATGCAAACGAAAGTATTCATATGCACAAAAAAGAAAAGCGTGGTTTTTTAGAACTAACGACTTTAAAGAGTACATCTTCTAATAGTAAAGCTATTTTAAGAGGTAATATTATTCATAAATTATTTGAAAGAATAGTAAATGATGTAAGAAATGGCATGGCAATATCAGATGTTGCAATATATATAAGTAATCTTAAGAAAACGAATACCTTAATAAAGAATATAAAAGAAGGTAGAATACTAACTGAAGAAGAGTTCGATCATATAAATAATAAAGAAGATATAGAGAAAATTGAAAACTTTATTAATAGTGATCTAATGAAAATAGTCTCTAGTTGTGAATTTTGTCAGACTGAAATAGCTTTTACTACTGCTAAAAAAGCTAAAGAATTATATAGTGAAAGTAATAGCGAAATAGATGTAATATTACAAGGTGTTGTCGATTTATTTATTCGTGTTTCTGATCACGAAGCGTTGATTGTCGATTATAAAACTGATTATGTGACAAATAAGACTGGTGAAGAGACATTAAGAGAAAAGCATAAAGAACAATTAAAAATTTATAAAGAAGCAGTTGAAGACTATTATCAATTTAAAAAAATTAGAACATATGTTTATTCGTATGTACTATCTAGATTGATTGAAATTGATTAAAACTCAGTACGTTGTTAGCTTGAACTAATTGTGGTATAATAATAGGTAAATTTAAATAATTACTATATGGAGGTGAAAATATGAAATATATAGTTTGTAATAGTGAAACAGCAGTTTTGAATAGAATGTATGATGAATTTGAAAAGAATTTAGAGGATGGGGCAGTTATCTGCTTGCCTGAAAATATTATTAACACTCAGTTTACAAATAGAATGATTGATGATAATAACGCTGGAAAATATCGTTATAAGCATGTCATTATGTTAGGGCAAAGAGAATTTTCAGATATAGATATTGAAGAAAAATTTGGATTATATAGATACGCAAGGCATGAGTTATTTAAAAAAATAGATATTGAAGCAAAAAATATTTATTATCCACAAACATTAAATAGTAATGATAGTGAAGCAGAACTTAATGAGTACAGAGAAGTTTTAATAGAAAATCCTATTGATGTTGCAATAGTCTTTTTGGGGTCTGATGGAGGAATATTAGACTATCGCTACGCTGATGAAGTTAATAAAGATTTGCATATTGTTGAATTTTCTGATGAAGAAAAAATGCAATTACAAGCCGCTGGTATGGAAATTACAGGAAATAAATTAATTAGCATGGGTTATGAAAATTTAATGGCTGCTAGAAATTTATTTGTGGTTGTATTGGGGAACGATAAGCGTCAATATATTGCAGAGTTATTTGAAAATGAAAATGCAGAAAATAAAACAGTGTTATCGATATTAAATGAGCATAAAAATTTATTTATTTTTACAGATAAGGAAGCTAGCTACAAATCTGAAGAAGAAGTAAATAGATTAATAAAACAAAGACAAAAGAAATTAGAAATTAAAGAACGTGAAGAAAGGCTTCATAATGAGGAGCAAAAAAAGGATAGGTAATAAGTATGAATGATTATCAGAGAATTATAGATTATGATTTTAGTGATATTGTTCTTGATGATAAACTTGTTGTAAAATTCAAGCTAAATAAAACATTTAGCGAAGACCAGTTTATAAGCTTATTTTCTCCAAAAAAAGGGGAAAGGTTTATTATTAGAACACCTGATACTAAGTCTTCTATAATTGGAATAGGTTATGAGGCAACATGGTTATTAGATTCTAATGATTTCTTAACAAGTTTTGATAATAGTAGTGTTTTATCCGGTTTTGAGGAATTAAAAACACAGGTCACAGTCTTGGAAATCGATGAACATGATGATGAATATTTCGGAATCTATGGTGGAGTTTCAGATGGAAATAATAAAAATAGCCAAGAGTGGGTAGATTTTAGTGATACATCTTTTGTTGTACCTGGGATCCTAGCTGTATTCAAAGGTGATGATGTATACATTACACTATTCTTTAATATGAAAGAAGAAAAAGATTTTTCTGAATTATGGGCGGATAGAATATCGTTTTTACAAAAACTTGATGATAAAAATGAGATAACTAATGAACCGCATATTTCAGTTGTTAGAGAAATTTATCCTGAACTTTGGCAAGAAAATATAAGAACAGCTCTTCTTAAAATTGAACAGGAAGAATTGAAACGTATTGTATTATCAAGAAAAAATTTAATATTATTAGAAAATAATACATCTTTAGGAGCGATAACAAAATATCTTTTAAGTAAAAATAGATACTTTATAGCGTTTGAATCGAAAAAAAGTGTATTTGTTACTACAAATCCTTTAATCTCGTTAGATTATACGGATGACGATTTAAAGGCACATCTCTACTTAAAAAAAGAGAATTTATTTAATAATGATTATTCAATCATGTTTGATGAAAAAGAAATTATTCAAGAGTACAAGAATAGTTTTGATTCTCATTTTGACTGTGAATTTAATGTGTATGATGATAAAACATTAATGGGTAAAAAATTAGATGTTTATTCTGTTTTAAATGCTAAGGTGGAAGATTCAGATAAAGCAATAAAATCTCTAAGTCTACTATATCCGATGCCTATAATAAAAGGATATCCGGAAAATGTAGTGAAGAAGTTTTTTGATGATAACTATAGTGTTGGCTATGGTTTCTGGTATTCTCCTTTCGGATATATCACAAATAATTTAGATGCCAAGTTTTATACATGTGGGAATATGATGGTTGCTCAGAATAATATGATTACTTTATTTACGAGTATTCTATTGTCAAAAGATGAAAATTATAATGAAGTTATTGAAAAATCTAATAGAATCGTAAATTCTAGTTTGAAATTATTTGATCATTAGGTGAGTTAAAATGGCGAAAAGTACGATGAGAAAAGGTGCAATTTTAACTCTGTTAGGCGCTACATGCTGGGGGTTATCCGGTGTATTAGGTGAGTATTTACTTAATATTTCCAAAATAGACTCGACTTGGGTAATAGCAAATAGATTATTTTATGCTGGGATTGTTCTTGTAATTATTTTATTTTTAAAAGATAAAAAAAATCTAATAAATGTATTTTCAGATAAGAAAGATATTTTAAGATTATTGAATTTTTCATTTTTTGGATTGCTTATTTGTCAAGGGGCATATTTTTTAGCGATTAAATATACTAATGCTGGTATGGCAACTGTTCTTCAGTATACAGGTCCTGTAATGATTATGACGTATTATTGTGTTATAGGTAGAAGATGGCCGATGGCGCACGAAGTCATTGCAATAGCCACTTCATTATTTGGAACAATACTGATGGCTACACATTTGGATTTCAGTAAATTAAATATTTCCACATTAGGTTTATTTTGGGGATTATTTTCTGCAATAGGACTAGCGAGTTATAATATTTCATCAATTAGTCTTACAAAAAAATATGGAGTAATGCCAATAATGGCGTGGGGACTTTTAATTGCAGGATCTGTAGTATATTTTGGTACAGGTAGCAACTATATACCTTCAAACTTTTCCCTTATGGACTTTTTATGCATAACGGGGGTTATTATTGTAGGAACAATAATGTCATTTTCACTATATTTAGAAGGAGTAAGATTGATTGGAGCTGTTACAGGGAGTATAATCGGATGTTTTGAGCCGATAGCAGCAATAGTCTTTTCGTTCTTATTATTAGGAACAACATTTGGTCTAATTGATATAATCGGAGCTGCATTTATCTTATCTGCAGTGGTAGTGCTTAGTAAGAGATAAATTGTTGTTAAAAAATTTAATATTAAATAACAAGAACTTGGAAGAAATATGAGGTATATTTATTATTTCAAGTTCTTGATGTACTTTAAAGATGTTTTTGATTGTATTTTATATTAATTTATGTTAAATATTTAAAGTATAGATGTTTATTTGTGAATTCCCATGAAATACATGGAGAAAGGATAAAAATGAGTAACATAAAATTTGATGAAATGTATAAAAGTATGAATACTAAAGAACTTACAGCTTTGGCTAAAGAACTGGGTGTTCCAAGATATTATACATTAAATAAAAAAGAATTAGTTTTAGCAATTTTAGAAAAACAATCAGTAAGTGAAGAACATTACTATGCATCTGGAATTTTGGATGATATACACCCAGAAAATGGTTTTGGTTTCTTAAGAACTGTTGATTATAAAAAAGGAGAAACAGATATTTATATTTCCGCTTCTCAAATTCGTCGCTTTGAACTTAAAAAAGGTGATGAAGTCTTTGGAAAGGTTCGTAAACCTCGTGAAGGGGAAAGATATGCAGGTATCTTGCAAGTTGATACGGTTAATGATGTTGATGCAGAGGTTGCAAAAGGTAGAACACATTTCCAGGCGTTAACACCGATTTATCCGAATCAAAAAATTGTTTTAGAGACTACTAAGGAGAAACTTTCTACAAGATTTGTTGATCTGGTAGCGCCGATTGGATTCGGACAACGTGGATTAATTGTTGCACCACCAAAAGTCGGGAAAACAACATTATTAAAAGATATTGCAAATTCAATTAGAAAAAATTATCCAGATAAGAAGCTAATTATTCTTTTAATTGATGAAAGACCAGAAGAAGTTACTGATATGGAAAGATCTGTAAGAGGTGCAGATGTTGTAAGTTCTACATTTGATGAGACTTCTGAAAATCATATTAAGATGGCTGAACTAGTAATTGAACATGCCAAACGCCGTGTAGAACTTGGTCAAGATGTAATTATTCTTATGGATAGTATTACGAGACTTGCACGTGCATATAATATTGTAGAACCAAGTAGTGGTAAGGTTCTAAGCGGAGGTGTAGATCCATCGAGTCTTCATAAGCCAAAAGCATTTTTCGGAGCAGCAAGAAATGTTGAAGGTGGAGGAAGTTTAACTATAATAGCAACTGCCTTGATTAATACTGGTTCTAGAATGGATGATTT
>CAURKK010000043.1:0-12157 GCA_963525505.1 uncultured Gemella sp. | reverse complement strand
CAGGTCGTGATTATTTCCAAGTGATTGCCTTCTTGGAACGTATTGGAGACTATGCTAAAAATATCTGTGAATGGGTTGTTTACTTTGAAACAGGTAAGATTGTAGAATTATAAAGTATTTAAATAATAAAATTACTGTGAAAGCTTACTTTTTAATATAGTAAGCTTTCGTTGTATTGATGGTTTACTTTGTCAGAGGTTAATAATGAACTACATACAGAATATATGAAGGCACAAGTTATGTAGATTTTGGTGAGTTTGAAAGAATTATAAAATCTGATGTTAACTTGGGTTATGAGGTGTTCGTAGTTGATACCTTTTCTAAGATAAAATATGGCAGAAAATATAATGCTAATGACTACAATGACACCTATGAAGTGATGGAAAAATACTATGATTTGATAGATAAGTATGGTTGCACATTTATTATGATGTACCATACAAAAAAGGATTCATTAGTGAAAAGTTTAAGCGAAAAGGTCATCGGTTCACAGGCATTATCTGGTTCAGTAGATACTATTATAGCCATAGATAAAGCATCTGAATTTGACACCGAATTCAACTCGGATGTTACAAGCAGGATCTTTGAGTCAAAGATATATCAGGTTAAAATTCGTCCGTTAAAGAAGATTTTAGAGCTTGACAAGATTGATCCAATAGAAACGCTTGAACCGTCAATTCAAAGATTAGTGCAGGTCATGCCTAAATTAAAAGAAATCGAAGGAACAATCGTAGATATTTGTTCCAAAATCAATTTAGAAATTGAGGAATTGCAAACTAAACAAGAGGAGATAATCAAGAAACATAATTCATTAGCAGTTCAGTATGCGGAATTGGAACATTTAAAAAATAGCATGAATGAATATTTCGGAAGAAATAAAGCAGAGAAAAAAGAATCAGTTATTGGTGCGATTAAGAGTCAGCAGATCGAATATATGGATAAGCATAAAGAAAAGAAAGAAGTAAGCAAAGAAGTTGAACGATGAATTATGATTGGTGCGGTCTTAGGTCTATACCAATTTTTTTTGGTATCCGATTTATTTTTGCAACTATATATAGTATGTGTTATAATATAATGTATAAAAAATCCATTTTTATGGAATAAGGAGAAATAAAAATGAAATTTAACTACAATGGATTGTGGAAGTTGTTGATAGATAAGAATATGAAGAAGAAAGATTTAATTGATGAGACAGGAATATCACCAACAACGATATCAAAGATGGTTAAAGGTGATGCAGTATCTCTTTCTGTAATCGGTAAAATTTGTGAAGAATTAGGCGCAGATATAGGGGATTTGATTTGTATTGAAAAAGACATAGAGGACGATAAATAAATGGCATTTACAATTGATGTAGATGAGGGAAAATGGAGCAAAAAAGTTCTGGAAACCCTCCTTATTGATAGAACTACGAATAGAAATATTATCTGGGGAACAGATGAGTATGAGATATTAGGTAAAGAGTACTATTCTCACTATCCTATTCTTTTTAGCCTTATTACTGGTGATAATTTAAATGTTATTCAACCTAGAATACTAAAGACTAAGGAAAGTCAAGGAAATAGAACAAAGGAAAAAGCTGAGGTATTTACACCTAGCTGGGTTTGTAATGCTCAAAATAATCTGGTTGACAATGCATGGTTCGAAAAAACTTCTGTTTTTAATATAGAAAATGGAAAGTCATGGATTGCAACAACAGATAAAATAGAATTTCCACATAAAAAGAGCAAAACTTGGAAAAAATACGTTGATGAAAGAAGACTTGAAATAACTTGTGGAGAAGCACCTTATTTAGTGAGTAGATATGATACTGTAACTGGCAACCCCATAGATTTATATGAAAGAATTGGTATCTTAGATAGGAAAATGAGAGTAGTAAATGAAAATGCTACTAGTGAAGATGAATGGCTTAAATGGTCAGAAAGAGCGTTTCAAAGTGTTTATGGTTTTGAGTTCCAAGGGGACAGTCTGCTTATAGCGAGAGAAAATTTACTAATTTCGTATTGTGACTATATGCAAGAAAGACTTAAAAGGGAACCGGAAGAGAAAGAGCTTTTAAGGATAGCCAAGATAGTCTCGTGGAATCTATGGCAGATGGATGGTCTAACATATACTATTCCATATAGAGAACCGACTGAACCAAATGAACAGATGACACTGTTTGAATTTATGAAAAAAGAAGAAAATGCTTTTTGTATTATAAAAGATTGGCGAGCAAGAAAAAATATCATTTTTCAAGACTTGCTAAATAAAGAGGATTATGCAAATGAAAGAAAATAAGATTGAAGCTATAGATATACTGGATAGGATTATCATTGGTCGTGTAGAGCCCCATATCTACGCATTTACGACAAATACAGTACCAAATTATTTAAAGGTTGGCGATACATACAGACCAGTATCAAAAAGATTAAACGAATGGAGAGAATTTTTCCCAGATCTTGAAAAAAATATGAGAATAAAGCCACAATTGATGAAGAAACTTATTTTAGAGACTATGCCATTCATCAATATCTTGAGAAAGACTTAAACAAAGAAAGATTAAAGCAAGCTGATTTAGAAGATGACATCTATTACAGTAAAGAATTTTTCAAAGAAACAGAAATAGAAGATATTGATAATGCAATCGAAGATATAAAGGAAAATTATCGAGCTAATTCAAGCAAATATGAATACTATAGTTCAAAGAATAGACTGCCCCAAACATATCATTATGAGAGGGGGGAAAATTGGGATTTAAGACCAAACCAAGAAGCTGCTGTAGATAGATTTATTAATGCTGTTAAAAATGGGCGAAGAAATCTACTAATGTATGCCGTTATGCGTTTTGGAAAATCGTTTACTTCACTTTGTTGTGCTTTAGAAATGAAAGCTCAAACTGTCTTAGTAGTGTCAGCTAAAGCAGATGTTAAGGATGAATGGAAGAAAACCGTTGAAAGTGCAGGAAACTTTTCAGAGTATGTTTTTATAGAATCATCTGATTTATTAGCTAGAGAGAATGTGATTTCTGAAAAACATTCAGAAGGCAATAAAGTAGTTATATTTCTAACTCTTCAAGATCTTCAAGGGGATAGCATTAAGGATAAACATAAGGAGCTTTTTGAAGAACAAATTGACCTTCTTATTGTTGATGAAACACATTTTGGTGCAAGAGCAGAATCCTTTGGTAAAATTTTAAAAAATGCTGGTTATGATAAGACTGATGAAAAGAACATAAGTAAACTTGAAGATGAAAATATAGATTTAGTAGACGCTGATATTGAAATTAAAAAAATCAACGCAAAAATAAGATTGCATTTATCAGGAACACCTTATCGCATTTTGATGGGAAGTGAATTTGAAAAAGAGGATATTATTTCTTTTGTTCAATTTTCTGATATTGTGAAAGAGCAGGAAGAATGGGATAGGAAACATCTTAATAATGATAATAATAATGTAAATGAATGGGACAATCCATATTATGGATTTCCTCAAATGGTTCGTTTTGCCTTTAATCCTAACGAATCTTCTCGTAAAAAAATGGAAGCTTTGAGAAAAAGTGGTGTTAGCTTTGCTTTTTCAAAATTATTTGAACCGATTTCTATTAAAAAAGATGCGAGTAATCAAGGACATAAGAAGTTTATAAACGAGTCTGAAATTTTTGATTTGCTTAAGGTCATTGATGGAAGTAAAGAAGACGAAGAGTTATTAGGATTTTTAGATTATGACAAAATCAAAGAAGGCAAGATGTGTAGACATATGGTTATGGTTTTACCTTATTGTGCTTCTTGTGATGCTATGGAAGAACTTATTAGAACAAATAAAGATATATTTAAGAACTTAAACGAATATGAAATTATAAATATTTCAGGTGTAGAAGCTAGAAGAGAGTATAGTAAGCCTGATGATATTAAGAGAAAAATTAAAGAGTGTGAAGAAGAAAATCAAAAAACATTAACACTGACGGTAAATAGAATGCTAACAGGCTCTACTGTAGAACAGTGGGATACCATGCTTTATTTTAAAGATACAGCCTCCCCTCAAGAATATGACCAATCTATTTTTAGGTTGCAAAATCAATATGTTAGAACCTTATCTAGTGAAAAAGGATTTATCAAAGAGAATTTGAAACCGCAGACTTTGTTAGTTGACTTTGATCCGAATAGATTGTTTAGAATGCAGGAGCAAAAGTCTCTTATTTACAATGTAAACACAGAAGAAAATGGAAACAGTAAGCTGAAAGAAAGAATTGTAGAGGAGCTTCGCATTTCACCGATTATTATGATGAATCATAATAAGATTAAACAGGTAGATGCTACAAATATTTTGGAGGCGGTAAGTGAATACAACAACAAAAGAAGCGTTTTAGATGAGGTAGTTGATATACCTGTTGATTTAGCTCTTTTAAATGATGCTGATATACGAAAAGTGATAGAAAGTCAGGCTGAATTTAATTCTAAAAAATCATTGACAATAGAAACAAATCAAGGAGATGGTGATGATTTGGATATTGAAGAGAAGGCAGACGAGAATAAAGCAAATGAATATAAAAAAGATAAGTCGAGTGAGGATTATTCTGGAACAAAAACAGATGATGAAGTTAAAAAGCTAGAAAGTCAGATTAAGACGTATTATCAAAGATTACTTTTCTATTCTTTCTTAACAAAAGATAAGGTATCTTCTTTAGATGATATTTTAAATACATTGGAAAAACATGATAACCAAAGAATTGCAAGTAACTTATATTTAGATAGAGTTGTTCTGCAAAAGATTAGCGATATGATGGATCCGTTTAAGAGAAGTAGTTTGGATTATAAAATTCAAAATATATCTATGCTTGCATCAGATGAAAGGCTTACTCCTCTTGACAGGGCGATGACCTCAATTAAAAAATTTAATCGAATGTCAGAATCTGAAGTTATCACTCCTTCAAAAGTGTGTGATGAGATGGTAGCATTACTACCGGAAGAGAGTTTAAGAGAAATAGTAGATAAAGAGGACAAGTTACTGGATATTGCAAGTAAATCAGGAGAATATGCAGTATCTTTATATAAGAGATTAACAACAGAACTTGGATATTCCCACAAAGATGTAGAAGACATTATTTATTCAATTCCTACATCATCAATAGCTTATGAATTTACGAGAAGATTCTATGAAATATTGAATTTGAATGTAGATAATATAGCGAGTGGGTTTAATGCGTATGATTTGATTGAAGTGAAAGATGAAAATGGAGAAGTAGACTATAAAAAAATTAATGATTTGCTTAAACAAAATAGACCATTTAGCAAAATTAGTGTAGAAGATGCAATAAAGGAAGGTGAGACTAAAGTGAAATTTGGAGCAGTAATTGGAAATCCTCCTTATCAAATAAGTGATGGTGGAGCACAGGAAAGTGCGAAACCAATTTACCATCAGTATGTATTTTTATCAAAAGAATTAGAACCAGAGAATATTTCTATGATAATTCCGTCTAGATGGTTTTCTGGAGGGAAAGGACTTCAAAAATTTAGAAAAGAAATGTTGAGTAATAAAAGAATAAAAACACTTGTTGATTTTGAAAATTTTAGGGATGTATTTCCTGGAGTTGATTTAGCAGGTGGAGCTTGCTATTTCCTTATAGATAATGCACATTTTGGAAAAGCTGTAATCGTAAATAAAAGCTCAGAGGGGGCAAATAGTTCTGAACGAAGTCTTGATGAATTTGATATATTTATAAGACAGAATTTGGCTGTAGACATAGTAAAGAAAGTTTTGAAACAAAATACTAAATTTCTTAATGATAGAGTTTCATCAAGAAAGCCTTTTTCACTACCAACAAATTATAAACCAAAGGAATCGGGAGTCCCTTGTTGGTTTATACAGAGAATTGGGAAAAAATATGCAAGTAATTCAGATGTTGTAGATAGATTTAATATGTTGGATAAATGGAAGCTTTTAGTGCCTAAATCGCCTATTGCAGGACAAACAGATTTTTCCAAACCAGTTCAGTTTTATTATGATGGTAATACCATAATTGCTAAACCAGGAGAGTGTTGTACTGAGTCTTTTATTGTTTTAGGAGCATTTGATACTGAGGAAGAAGTATTATCATTTAAAACATATATATTTAGTAAAGTTGTGAGATTTTTATTATTACAAGCTGTGGTATCTCAGGATGTAACAAAGAAAAATTATTGTTTTGTCCCTGATTTGATTCATTATAATCAAAACTATACAGATGAATTTTTAAGAAGGATTTGGAAAATAAATGATGATGAATGGAGTTACATCGATTCTCGAATAAGATGATATTTTACCAGTTAAATAGTATGTACAAAAGCAAAAGATATTTAAAAACTCAAGAAAACATATAATGAGGAATATAAAAATGAGCGTACAATCTGAATTAAAAAAATTCAATGATAAAATCAGAGCAGATTTTGTGACAAAAAAAGAATTAAGTGAGAAGAGAGATATATTGCTTGGGAAACTGAGGAATAACGATGATTTACCTTCATTTAAAGAACTGAATCAAGGTAGTTATGCAATGTGTACAGGTATCGAACCTGAAGATGACAACGAATATGACATTGATGTAGCTTTAAGATTTTCTGCAAATAAGGATGATTATGATCCAATTGAACTAAAAGAAAAAATTTGTGAAATTCTAAAAAATCATACAGACTACGGTGCTGAAATTAAGAAACCGTGTGTTACAGTTACTTACAAAAAAGATGGTGAAGCCAAATTTCATGTTGATTTAGTTACTTATCTTCATGCTGATAAAGATGATGAAAATAGTCAATTGTATATATCCAAAGGAAAAAACAAAGACTCACAAGAATGGGAAGAGGCAGATCCTAAAGGATTGGTTGACTACATAAACGATAGTGTGGAGGTTGGAGAAAAAAGAAATCAATTTAGAAGAGTTGTTAGATATTTAAAGAAATGGAAAAATATAAAATTTTCAAATACTGGTCATGCTAATCCACCTAGTATAGGTATCACGTTGATTGCTGCTGATAATTTTAATTATTATGAAGAAGATGACTTAAATTCTCTAATTGATGTTGTAAATACCATAGTTAATAAGTTTAGCTATGTTAGGACAAATGAATATGGAAGGTATATGTATAGAATATCTTTATCGTTACCATATATCTTAAAGTTTAAATTTGGTAATGATGTTTTTGAAAAAATGAGTGATGCTCAGATGACAGATTTTAAGGATAAAATTGAAAAATTAAAAAAAGATCTCGTAGAAGTCAGAGATGAAGCAGATGAACTAGAACAATATAAGAAATTAAATAAAATTTTTGGAGATGATTTTGAAATACCTGAAGCAAAGAATTCAGCTAAAAAACAATTTGATTATATTCCAGCTTCTAGTGCTTCTGGAATGGAGTAATTAATGGTGAACTACACTGATATTAGCAATGTTGTATTGGATAATAAGCATATTTCTGAATCATATGTTAGGCAAAATGAAATATTTAATGGACAAAGTTATGCTTGGATTATTAGATGCAAGCTTGATGTATTGAAGAAGTGGATACCTATTGTAATAGGTATCCCTGATGATTGGAAATTAAATTTGTTTGATTTCTATTTGATTGATGAATTGCCGTTTATACCTCATATAGATAAAAAAAGGAAATTATGCTTATTTGATTTAGAAGGTAAAATAATTTATCCGGAATTTGCAGGGCTTTTTAAGCAATGTGTTTTAAAGGCGAAAGAGTTAATTGAAGATGGAATTTCAGGTAAAAATAAAGAGGATTTTATAAAGGAATTTGATTCGTATTTTGCACTGCTCAGTGATATATCTATTGCTCATGTATCATTGCCAACTGAGAAGAAAGATACAAATATAAAATTTTGTGAAATAGCATCGAAAAGTAAACGAAGAAAGAATGAATCGTTTGCAGCGTATATAAAAAGAAAAAAAGATGTAAAATATTTTGCTTCTACCAATCAAAAAGATTTTGATACTTGGGGGAAAAAAGGTACACAAAAAAACGGCATATATCTTTACATTAATCCACTTGAGTATATATATCCTCCTAATATTTTTGATTATAAGCTTGATGAGTTCTTAAATAGACTATTGAGTTTTATAGACTTTGAGTGTTTCAATAAATTAGAAGGTAAATGCAGTAATAAATTAATATTGGTTTTTGAAATAAAACAAGATGATAATGCAGTAAATACTTGCGGATTTATGGTTGAGAATCCAAAATTTTTAGCAAAAAATAAAGTTCAACTCGTATCTTTTACCAGAATAATCCCCCTTTCAATTCATAGACTAGATTTAGATTATTTATCTAGTAGAACTTCTTTTTTGCAAAATGATATTGTTAATAAATCTATTTTATTGATTGGATGTGGCTCTATTGGCGGCTATGTATTTCATGATTTAATTAAATCAGGGTGTAAAAACATAACACTCGTTGATAACGATATATTAAAACCAGAAAACGTATTTAGGCATTTTCTTGGGATAGAATCAACTTATGGTTATAAGGCAGTATCTTTAGTTAACTATGCAAAGAGGACATTGCCAGAAATAAATGCAAAAGCAATTTCGGAAAAAATAGAAGATGCAATAATTGATTGTGATTTAAATTTTGATGATTTTGATTACATTGTTTCTGCCACTGGTAATCACACGCTAAATATATGGTTGAATAAATATCTATTGGAAAATAAAATTCTGAAAACAGTATTTTATATATGGAATGAACCTTTAGATATAGGTTGCCATGTTGCGAGAATTAATATTAAAGACGGAAATGATTATCGAGATATTTTTACTATCAATCATGACGGAATACTAGATTTATCTTCATACGTTAAAAATGGACAAGCTTTTGCTAAAACGTATTCTGGATGTAATGGTACATTCATACCTTATGGCTCAACGTTATCAGTTGAAAGTTCGATTTTGTTTATGGAATTATTTAAGCGAGAGATAGATGGCAGGGTAAGCAATAATGTTATTACTTCTAAAAAGGGAGATGATTACTATCTTACTAAGGAAGGTTTTCTTGTTTCGGATAGATATATAAATCAAAAAGAAAAATATCTAGAAGTATCATTATGTGATTTAGGAAAGGATGATATATAGGGGTGAGCAATGATATTGAGATTATTGTAAATAAGAGAAAAATCAAAGTATGCCACAACATAACACATACCTTACTTGAATACATGCAAAAAGGCTTTTTCTCAAAGGAAGCTGGTGGGATTTTGATAGGCAAAGAAAATAAATCTAATGAAAATATAATAATTAATCATATAACTGTTCCGATGCCTAGAGATGAAAGGAAACACAACAGATTTATAAGAAAAGATAAAAGGCATATAGAATTGTTTGAAAATCTTTATAAAAAAAGTGATGAGACTCTCAGATATATAGGCGAGTGGCATACTCATCCTGAAGCAATACCTAATTTTTCATGCATAGATTTAAAAAATTGGAAGAAGATCAGCAAGGATTCAAAGGGGGATGTTAAATTTTATCATATAATAGTAGGATATGAAGCCATTAGAATGTGGGAAATAAATAATACATTACAAGTTAGATTAATAAATACTGTTTTCTGGAAGGATGTGGGTGGAAATTGAGAGTGAAAAAATATATAAAGAACTTTATATTAGATTCAGCAAGAGAATTAATGCAAATATTCTCTCTGATTATTTGTTTAATAGCTCCAACGATTGTTAATCTGGCTGGAATAATTAAAACACTTTTGGGTGATGTGAGCCCTACGATAGAAAATGCAAAATATTATTATTTAATGATTTCTGGGAATTGGACTATGGGATGTCTAATTGCAGTATATGTTTTATTTTATGTCATTAGAAAATCAAATAAAGAGAAAATTTATAATAAAGGGAACATTTATCACAATAAACCATATTGCTGGTATTGGTTGTGTTCAAAGATACTAGGATATGAAAAATGCAACTTAATCTTAGTGCCAATATATACTCAATATAAGTTGATTCTTAAAGACACCTTTGAAGAATATCCTTTTGAAGAAAGTGTTTTTCCACAGAAAGAATACCAGATTAATGTTGAAAGAAAAATGAATGAAACAAATACTAACTCTAAAGATATTAATTTAATAATACAAGATACTTATCCTATCTCTTACAACCAAATACCTTCCAATTTTAAAACCAATATGACTATTTCGGTGAAAAGAGATTTTTTAAGATTTGGTGAGAGAGTATATTCTAAAGAACTTGTTGATACTATTGTTGAAGAGATAAGAGAATTAAGCGATGGTGTAACCCTTAATATTTTTTCAACGACGAATCCTAAAAATACATTTGAAATTGTTAAAAAAGCTATATCTCTTGCGGAAAGAGGTAATGTTAAACATGTTAATGTATTTCAACAAAATAAGGATGGAGAAAGAATTTTTGCTAATAAACCTCATAAAGTTATGTAGGTGTTTTTCAACAACATGAATTTCATGCTTGCAAAAAATCGGATAAACAGAAATAAATTGGATAATAAGTCTAAAATCGATAATAAAACCTTGATTTTATGCCATTTATACAAAACGAAATCAATGGACATATTGAATTAGGTGAATCGGCTTTAGAAGCTTTAGTGCGAGAGTTTTATGAAGAAACGGGAATCGAAGTGAGAGTGGAAAAACTCTTAAATGTTTATACAAAATATTCAGATAGTTATCCGAATGGTGATGAGGCTCAAGTTCTTACAATTTTGTATTTAGTTTCGTCTGAAACTTCTATCTCTACAAATTTTTTTACAAGAGATGAAACTTTAGAATTAGGATTTTTTGATCATAGGGACATATAAAATATTACAATTGTAAACCAGCAACATCAAGATATGATAAATGATTTTTTTGAAAATAAGTTCCCAATAGATAGATAAACTAACCACTGTATTTCTTTTTTTAGTAAATATATTTTATGAAAATGTAAGAAAAATACTTGACAAGCAACTTGGATAGCGTTATAATTATACAAAATTAACAGAGAGGTTGTTTATTTATGAAATCAAAAAAATGGATATTTGTTTTATGTAGTTTTCTTGCAAGTTTCTTCTTAGTGGCTTGCCAGTCGGGTTCTAATGGTTCTCAGTCAGCTGTTGAGGCCATTAAGCAAAAGGGGAAATTAGTTGTGGCGACTAGTCCTGACTATGCACCCTTTGAATTCCAATCCTTAGTTGACGGGAAAAACCAGGTAGTCGGTGCTGATATTGATATGGCCCAAGCTATCGCTGATGAACTTGGGGTGAAGTTGGAAATTTCAAGCATGAGTTTTGACAATGTATTGACCAGTCTTCAAACTGGGAAGGCTGACCTAGCAGTTGCAGGAATTAGTGCTACTGATGAGAGAAAAGAAGTCTTTGATTTTTCAATCCCTTACTATGAAAACAAGATTAGTTTCTTGGTTCGTAAGTCTGATGTAGAAAAATACAAGGATTTAACTAGCCTTGAAAGTGCTAATATTGCAGCCCAAAAAGGGACTGTTCCAGAATCAATGGTCAAGGAACAATTGCCAAAAGCTCAATTAACTTCCCTAACCAATATGGGTGAAGCTGTCAATGAATTACAGGCTGGAAAAGTAGATGCTGTTCACATGGATGAGCCTGTTGCCCTTAGCTATGCTGCTAAAAATGCCGACCTAGCTGTCGCAACTGTCAGCTTGAAGATGAAGGACGGCGAAGCTAATGCAGTTGCCCTTAGAAAAAATAGTGCTGATTTGAAAGAAGTGGTGGACAAGGTCATCCAAAAACTCAAGGATGACGGTACCTACCAAAAATATCTTGAAAAAGCAGCAACCTTAACAGAAGTTGAACAATAAGAAAAAAGCAGAGTTGGAAGTCATTCCAATTCTGCTTTTAAATAGTTTAAAACCTTTTCCAGATTGTCTAAGGACACCTTGGCAAATTGATAAGGACAGGCATCCAAGTAAGCATCTTCAAAGAAGTCCAATTTCAGTTGACTGTGTTTGAGACTAGCAATTTTAGGATACTGTCTCAGGTCTAGTAATAAACCATCGTGTAGGGGAAAGTGAGGGAGGGGACAAGGAGTTTTAGTTAAGCTTTCCTCGATTTGTTTTTGGTAATCTTCCTGATTGGATAAGCGAGCTAGCCGATTTTTCTCAAATAATTGACTGTCAATATAGAGTGACAGGGCCTTTTGCA
>CAURKK010000042.1:0-12475 GCA_963525505.1 uncultured Gemella sp. | reverse complement strand
CTATAAAGAAGATAATTGCACTTATTGCTGAGAAAAATAAGGTTTGAACTATAGGATTATTACCATCCTTATCAACACAAATACATAAGAAGGTGATAACACCGATTAATATTACTGCAATAATGATGTATATTGTTTCAAATAAGATAATAGTGATTACAAGTTTTCTTTTACCGGTTTTTGTAAGTTCCCAGCTCCTTTTAATACTATCGAGTATATTCTCATCTCCAACAGCTGTAAGTGGGAGTGTGAAAATTAATCTAAGGTTTAGATAAGCAAAAACTATCATGATCGATCCCCAAATAATAAAACCACTATTAGTTTTCATTATTTCACCGCTTATAAACTTAGGAATAAATAAGTTTTTAGCTAAAACAGATTTTACACCTAGGTTAACAGTAGGGATAGTGATTATGAAATAAATTATGAAAAATAGAGTTTGGAAACCTGCTAAATTTTTTGTTTTATTCCATGCGTTTTTTAAGATCTTTCGATACGAATATTTCTTATCTGTAAGTTGTCCGTATATCGTAAATGTTAGCATAGAAAATTCTATAAACATAAAAAATGCTACTATAAGGATTAAAAGATTAAGAATTATAAAACTATAAGGATTAGTTAATATGTGAAGAATATTATTTTTATCAAGATGTTCTTCACCAGCAAGTGTAAGTGCTAGTTGAAAAATTCTAGCGATTAGCCATAAACCACATACAAGAATTAGTTGAATTATGGCAGCTATTGAGATGTATGTGAATTTATATCGATTAATGTTTGTAGAAACACTTGTAAATAGATTTTTAATTGAAAAATCCATATAAACCTCCTATTTTATAGTTATTAAATTATAACAAAAATAACACTTTGAAGCAAGGAAGCTACTATTTATAAAAAATATGGTAACGTTACTTTTTTCTCTTGACAACTATATATTAAGAGGTGTACAATAAAAAAGTAACGTTACCATTCGAATTTGGTAATTGTTAAATGTTATTATATAAATTAAAAAATAAAAAGGAGAAAGAACTATGGACTTAAAAAAAGTTGTAACTGAAGTTGTTGAACATAGTGGTGGTCAAGAAAATTTGCGCTCTGTTGTTCACTGTGCAACTCGTCTTCGTTTAGAGTTAAACGATGAGAAGAAATATAATAAAGAAAAACTTGAGGATATTGAAGGAGTTAAAGGTGTATTCTTTAATAACGGACAACTTCAATTAATTTTTGGAAGTGGACTTGTTCAACAAGTATACGCTAAGTACAATGAGGTTTATAAAGGTGGAGCAGCTAGTGAGGATGAAGGTGAAAAATCAACTAGCAATAAACCTAAAGGAAATCTGCTACAACGTTTTGTAAAAATGTTAAGTGATATTTTCGTTCCAATCATTCCAGCGATTGTTGCTGGTGGTCTTTTAATGGGTATTAACAATGTGTTAACAGCGAAAGATTTATTCTACACTGGAAAATCAGTTATTGAAGCTAATCCAAGTATTGCAGGTCTTGCTGATATAGTGAACGTATTTGCCAATGCACCGTTCGTATTCTTACCAGTACTAATCGGGTTTTCTGCAACTAAGCGATTTGGTGGGAATCCATATTTAGGAGCAGCACTTGCGATGTTAATGGTTCACCCAGATGTGATGAACTTTTACGTATTTGGAAAATTAGATCCAGCTACAAACCAACTTCTTGCACCAGCATTAGATATCGTTAATCAAAGTGGACAAGCGGTTGATGGTTTACAAAGAGTAACTGCTTTACAATATTGGGATGTATTTGGATTTAAGATTGCTAAAGTAGGATATCAAGGTACAGTATTACCAATTCTTGCAGCTGCATGGTTACTTGCAACTATTGAAAAATTCTTACGTCGCGTAACTCCATCATGGTTAGATAACTTAACAACACCATTAGTATCACTATTTGTGACAGGATTTGTAACATTCGCTTGGATGGGACCTGTACTTCGTGAAGCTGGTACTTTACTAGGGCAAGGATTACAATGGCTATACATGCAAGGTGGATTTGTAGGAGCAGCAATCTTTGGTCTATTCTATGCACCAATCGTAATTACAGGATTACACCAAAGTTTCTCAGCAATTGAAACACAGTTACTTGCTGCAACAGGATTAACATTTATCTTCCCAATCGCATCTATGTCAAACGTAGCACAAGGTGCAGCAGTACTAGCGGTATTAGTTTTCTCTAAAAACACAAAAATGAAATCAATCTCATCAGCATCAGGGATTTCTGCATTACTAGGTATTACAGAACCTGCGATGTTCGGTGTTAACTTAAGACTTAAATATCCATTCTACGGAGCTATTGCAGGAAGTGCGGTAGGAAGTGCTTGGATGGGACTTAACAAAGTATTTGCATCAGCATTAGGAGCAGCTGGTCTTCCAGGATTTATTTCAATTCCTGCAAACCACTGGTCAACATTCGCTATCGGTATAGCATTATCATTTATCGTTTCATTCTCAGTAACAGCATACTTCTTCAAAACTAAGAAGGAGCTTGTAAATGCTAGCTAATAATTGGAAACAAAATCTTCATTTAGAACCTACTAAAGGATGGCTGAATGATCCTAACGGATTAGCTTATTTTAATGGTAAGTATCACATTTTTCATCAATATTCTTATGAAGTAAATGGTGGACTAAAATTATGGTATTACTATACTAGTAGTGATTTAAAAAATTATGAAGATCGTGGCGTATTCCTAACACCAACTATAGAAGAAGAAACACATGGGGTGTATTCAGGAAGTACCAATATAGAAGATGGAAAATTAGTCTTCTATTACACAGGAAATGTGAAATATAAAGGAGATTATGACTACGTTCATGCTGGTCGCGGTCATAATACCATATCTTTTGAAACAGAAGATGGAATTAATTTTACTGATAAGAAATGTCTATTAACAACAGATGATTATCCTAATATGTCGAATCATGTTAGAGATCCGAAGATATTTGAAAAAAATGGGAAAAAATATCTAGTGCTAGGTGCTAGAGATAGTAATGATTATGGATGTTTATTAGTATACGATAAAGATACTCTTAAACCATATAAAACTATTTATTCACAAAAAAATCTAGGATTTATGTGGGAATGTCCTGATTATTTTGAAGTAGATGGGAAAGAAATATTTATGTTCTCACCACAAGGAATTACAAGAATGTATCCAAATTATGAAAATATGTATCAAATTGGATATTCTGTTGTAGAAGAAGGAATTGAAAATATAGATAAATTAGATAACTTCACATTATTAGATTATGGTCATGATTTTTATGCATCACAAACATTTTTAGATGAGGATAATAATCGTGTACTAATCGGTTGGATGTATGTACCAGATAGTAGTTATACAAATCCGACTACGAAGTTTGGTTATCAAAACTGTCTGACTGTGCCACGTGTAGTAAATTACAAAGATGGAAAAGTTAGACAAACGCTACATAAGTCTGTAAAAGATTTATTAGGCAGTGATATTAAATCTAATGACTTTAACAAAAATACATGGTATTATAAACAGGAACATGGAGAAAGTTTTGAAATTAGTGTAGCTGATTTTAAAGTTAGCTATGATAATAAAGAATTAAAAATTTCTTTTGGAAATAGTGGCTATGGTAGAGATGATAGAAAATATAAATTAGATTTAGAAAATGTAGAAATAGTATTTGATAGTTCATCAATTGAATTATTCGCTAATGATGGATCATTTGCACTTTCGACAAGATTCTATCCAGAAAATCATAATGTAAAAATATTAGCTACTAACTATGTAGCAAAAGAACTTGGAGCAATCGGAATTAGAGAGGAGAACTAAAATGGCAGTTTTATGTATAGGAGAGATGCTAATTGACTTTATCGGAGAAGGTGTAGGAACAATCGATAAAGTAAAATCATTTAAAAAAGAGGCTGGTGGATGTGTAGCCAACGTTGCGTGTGTTGCGCAAAAACTAGGTCATAAGAGTTATTTATTGACATCATTAGGACAAGATGGTTTTGGTGATTTTCTAGAGAATACTTTAAAAAATGAAAATGTAGACTGTAGATATGTAAGCCGTAAAGCTGATAGTTTTACACCATTAGCATTTGTTTCTTTAGATGAAACTGGAGACCGTTCATTTAGTTTTTACTTTAAAGGTTCTTCAACATTAAGAATTAGTAAAGAAGATGTTGAGAAAGTAGATTTATCAGAAATTGAAGCAATTCACTTTGCAAGTATCGCAATTCAAGAAGAATCAAAAGATAGCCATCACTTATTATTAAAAAAAGCTAAAGAAGCGGGCGTATTAATTTCTTTTGATGTTAACTTACGATTCAATCTTTGGGATGACCACAAGGTATATCTTGAAACGATTAAAGAATTTTTACCTTATGTTGATGTAATTAAAGTTGCTGATAACGAGTTAGAATTCCTAACTGGCACTACTAATATCGAAGAAGCTTTGAAAAAAGACTTTAGCCACATGAAAGTTGTTCTTTATACTAAAGGAGAACATGGTGCGGAAGTTTATTATGAAAATTACAAAGTAGTAACTGAAATACCTAACATAAAAGCTGTTGATACAACAGGCGCAGGGGATGCTTTCGCTGGTTCATTCTTATCGAAATTACTAAATCATGAAGATCTTAATAACATTTCAGAAGAAGAATTAGCACAAATGGCAAAATTTGCGACAAACTACGCTAGTTTAACAACTACAAAAACAGGTGCAATTTCAAGTTACTTAACTGAAGAAGAGTACAATAGTTTAATATAATTATAAAGGGACTTATCTGAAAGTTCTAAATTTAAAAAGTTTATATGAAAACTCAAATATGCAGTGGTTTGTTGATAACTATATTAGTTTTATAAAAGCTTTTTAGATATCTAATAAACTTTGTGGGAGTGACTCAACAAAACTGATTTCTCTGAAATCATTAGTTTTGAGTCACTCTCTTCTATTAAATTTGTTTTTAAAGTATTTTTTTGTTATACTACAAGTAATAATACTGCGTAAGATGGAAGGCTTTCCGTGTTGTTATATCAATAAAGAGGGATTTTGTTATGAAAAATTTTATGAGAATATTATACATTGTTATTGCTATTGTGGTAATGGGTGGATGTAGTGAGAAAAATACTAGAGAAGAGTATGATATCTCAATAATATCAAAGAATAAAGTATCTCTTTTTAAACAGGAAAATGGTTCAATAAAGTTACAAAAAGAGATAAAGCGAAGTGAAGATTATAGCTTTTTAAAGGAAGATTATTATGATTTGAAAGATAAGATGTTTCTAAAAACAACAGTAGTTGGAAAAGATGCCTTATTTGCAAAAATAGATAAAGAATCGCTAAATATTAAATTAAAAGATGACAATTCAGAGCCATATACATTTACATACTATAAAAATAAAATATATGCTACAACTTTATTTGCTAATAGTTTTAATATAATAGAATATGATGAAAATTTTAAAGAGATAAATAAGAAGGAAATTAAAAAAGAGGGAGTTAATGTAACAAATGATATTCAAGTTTACAAAGATAACATATATATTCTCGGCGGTAATGTAGACAAAAATAATCAATTGAGAAATTTGATATGGAAGTTTGATATGAGTTACAATCTCGTGGAAGAAATAGATTTAAATTATAGTCAAGGGGCATACATGAGATTTTACATAAAAGATGATGTCATTTATTTAACTCAAAACTCTCAAGGTTTAACGGGAAAAAATGAACCAAAAGGTAGTAACAAATTATTAAAATATGACTTGAATACAAAAAATACTGAGTTTATAACTTTAAACTATGCTTATCCTTTAAATATTTATCCAGATGGGAATAATCTAATAATAGAGCATTATAGTTTATATGTTCCTAATTATACATGGACTATTTTAGATACAAAAAATAACAAGCAAAAAATTATATATTTCAATGATAGACCTAAAAATGAAGATAAACCGCCGTTTTTTAATCAAGATAAAATGAATTACTACTTCTTATTCTATGATAAACTATATGTTTATGATAAAATATATTTAGAAGAGAAGATATATAACTTATCTGATTTTAATATATCTGAGGCATATATAACAGTGATAAAAAATGCAGAATAGTTTAAATAAGCTATTTGTTTGAATTAAAAAGTATGCTTATTGACGACACAAAAAGATAATTTCTATGAGATTAGTTTTTGTGTCGTTTATTTTTGTTTTGTGGAAGTAATATCTATTAAATATATAATAATATTTTTTTTTTAAATTCTTAGTAAATCTTTATGGTTTACAGATAATAAAGATTTCACTTAATATTCTTTCATATATTTTATATTTCAAACTATATGAAATATAAAATAAAAGTTAGGGTTCTTACATGTATATACATATTAAAATTTAAAAATAATTATTCAAATATTGTTATAAAACTGTTATAATGTATTTATAGAAAATAAATATAGGGGGATATTCATGGAGAAATATTCATTAAAAAATGACTTCTTGGGGGAAGTTATTGGTTCATTTATATTAGTTCTTTTTGGGACAGGCTCAGTAGCGGCAGCGGTATTATATGATGCACACCAAAGTTTGTTCCAAATTGGTATGTTATGGGCATTTGCGGTAACTTTTGGTATATATATGACTAGAAATTTAAGTAATGCACATTTTAATCCGGCGGTGTCGGTAGCGATGGTCCTTACAGGTAGAATGAGTGCTAAGAGACTACCTACTTATATTGCAGGCCAATTCATCGGGGCGCTTCTAGGATCGTTAGTAATGTATGCTGTATATAGTGCATCATTAGCTCAGTTTGAGGCGAAAAAGAATATAGTTCGAGGAACATTTGAATCAGTAGCTACTGCGAAGATGTTTGGGGAGTATTATAATCAACCTGGTGGCTATAATATATCTATGCCATTAGCAATTTTTGTAGAAGCATTAGGAACGTTTTTATTAGTTCTAATTATATTTTTATTTACAGAAGGGGCGAATGTTGGTAGACCAAATGATAATATGGCACCGATTCAAATCGGTTTAACAGTTGGGTCGTTGTTATGTCTATTAGCACCTATAACACAAGCAGGTATGAATCCTACACGTGACTTTGCGCCGCGTTTGGTAGCATGGATGTTTGGTTGGGGCTCTTGGTCATTTCCTGATTCAAACGGTGGATTTTTCTGGGTCTATATTCTGGGACCAATAGTTGGTGGAGTATTAGCTGGATACTTCTTTACAAAAATTTTAGAACCAGCATTAAAAAAACAAAAAGAATTAACTAAATAATATAATCAGATTTGAGGAGAAAAGAATTATGACAAATAAAACAGATTTAATTTTAGTAGGTGGATTTTTAGGAGCTGGGAAAACTAGTCTTCTATGGGAAGTCGCGAAACGTTTAAATGAAAGAGGACGTAAAGTAGGATTAATTACAAACGACCAAGCGAGTGAACTAGTTGATACTTCGTTTTTAGAAACTAATAATGACATCGTTGAAGAAGTTAGTGGAAGTTGTTTCTGCTGTAACTTTGGAGGATTTGCAGATGCTATTTCTCATCTTCAAGAAGCGAACAACAGCGATATTATTTTAGCTGAACCGGTAGGAAGTTGTACAGATTTATCGGCAACAATTATGCAACCTTTAAAAGAAAAATACAATGAGCAAGTCAATTTAAAACAACTTACAGCCTTAGCAGATCCAACTCGTCTAAAAGCGGTTCTAAAAGATCATTCAAATCCTGGAGATTATATTATTTATAAACAATTTGAAGAAGCGGATGTTATCTTGATAAACAAAGTTGAATTATTATCAGAAGAAGAATTAGCAAGTTTAGTAGAACAAACTAAAAAAGAGTTTAACAATGAAAATGTTCTAACGGCTAGTGTTAAGACTGGTGAAGGAGTAGACGAGTGGTTTGAATATATTATTAATAGCGAAAAAGAAGTGGGTAGAAGAATTGTAGAAGTCGATTACGATACATATGCTGATGGAGAAGCGTTATTTGGATGGTTAAATGGAACTTATGCTATTGATAAAGAACAATCATTTGAAGCGTTAGCGACAGCATTCTTGGCTAATTTAGGTGAAAGATTTGATTCATTAAATTTAAATGTAGGACATGTAAAATTCCTTTTACAAGGAAAAGAAGAAGGCTTAGTAGGAAATATTGTAGGCAAAAAAGAAACTGCAACTTTACGTAAGTTGGACAATGTTACTGATAAAGTATTTCTTACAGTCAATGCACGTGTAGAAGTTCACCCAGATAAATTAGTTGAGATCGTAAAAGAGGAAGTTGAGCGTGTATTTAATGTAGTGGGATATAAAGAAGAAACATTGAATGCGTTAATCCCAGGACGTCCGAATCCAACATTTAGATATAGAGAAATCGTTAAACTGTAATTATAGAAAAAAATAACTATTTATGATAGAATGAATATGACAAAGAGTTGCTTGAATCAACTGATTCAAGCAACTGTTTAATATCAAGAGAAGGTGATTAAATGCAAAACAATATTAAAATTAGATTATCAGTTGATAACTTCTATGATAATATTTCAAAAAACAAACAGAAGACGAAAATTGATCCGAAAGAACTTAGTAAGTCATTAGGGTATGATGAAAAAATTATTAATGAATTTCCTGATGAAATTAATATGGGACTTTCTTGCGGAAATCCAATTAACCACTTAAAAATTAAGGAAGGACAATCTTTAATCGACTTAGGATGTGGAGCTGGAATGGATATTTTCATTACAAAGATGAAAAATCCAAAAGTTGGTACACTTTATGGTTTGGATAGATTAGATTCAATGCTAGAAAAAGCAAGAAAAGTTCGTGATAATAAGAAGTTCGATAATATTGAATTTATTAAAGGTGAACTGATAAATATTCCTTTAGAAAATGAATCTGTAGACAGAGTTATAAGTAACTGTGTAATTAATCTAGAGCCAGATAAGCAAAAAGTGTATGATGAAATTTATCGTATTTTAAAAGAAGATGGTATGTTTGTAATCTCGGATATCATTTTGAAAAAAGATTTACCATTAGAATGGAAAAATTCTAGCAAGATGCACTGTACTTGAGTGGCAGGCGCTCTTCTGGAAGAAGAGATGGTTGAAATAATTAAAAAAGCAGGATTCACAAAGTTCCAAATTATTAATTCTGATGTAACTGATGAATATGCTGAAAAATGGGGCTATGGAAAAGGTATGAAAGATTATATCCAAAGTGGATTGCTAATAGGTAGAAAATAATATATTGGCTAACGTTGATGAAAACGTTAGCTAATATTTTGACATGTATAGCCAAAGTAAAGTAAAATATAATTAAATAACATAGAATTATTGTCAATACTAGATAATAAAAAAGCAAAATTCTGATATAATATTAGTATGTAGTATATAAAATGATTATAATAATACTAGATACTATATATTTATATTATTGTTTAAACTAGATTTTAGTTATTTTTTGTATAATGTAATACGAAGAAAAATATCTAAAATATGTAAATTTAGTTAGGAGTGAAAGACTATGAGATTATTATTAGCCGAGGATGAAAGAGACTTAGCAGATGCTCTTGAGGCAATGCTAAAACATAATAATTATTCAGTAGATGTAGTAAACAATGGTCAAGATGCATTGGATTATCTTATGTTAGATGATTATGATGGAGCTATTTTGGACGTTATGATGCCACAGATGGATGGAGTAACAGTAGTAAAAAAATTAAGAGAGAACAAGAAAAGTACACCTGTATTATTGCTTACAGCTAAATCTGAAGTTGAAGACAAGGTATATGGTTTAGATAGTGGAGCTGATGATTATCTAACTAAACCATTTGTAACTAGAGAATTATTAGCAAGAGTACGTTCTATGACTCGAAGACAAGCTACTTTTACTAGCAATGTACTTGAATTAGGAAATGTTAGTTTAAGTAAGTATACATTTGAATTATCAACAGAAAAAGATAAAGTAAGATTATCTAATAAAGAATATCAAATGATGGAAATGTTGATGAGAAATCCAGGGAATGTAATTCAAACAGAGCAATTTTTAGAAAGAATCTGGGGGTATGATAGTGATTCAGAAATTAATGTAGTTTGGGTTAATATTTCATATTTAAGAAAAAAATTGAAAGCATTAGATGCCAATATTCACATTAAAGCAACGAGAAATGTAGGATATACATTGGAGATGCTTGATGTTTAAGAGTCTTAGGAAGAAATTCATAGCAACTGCTGTAGGGAGTGTAGCAATAGTAATAGCAATTTTAGCTATTACATTAAATCTAATAAATTATTATAAGTTAGAAGAAAGAATAGATACAACGTTGTTGGATGCTTCAAAATCTCAAGCTTTGATTAGAATCTTTGCGGAAGATGGAGACGATTTAATTATTACTAAAAATTCATCGAGCACAACAGATTATAATGGTTTTTCAATAGCAAAAGTTGATGGTGTAGGTAAGATAGTTAAAGCTTATCGAGATGATATATTATTACCTAATCAAGAAGCACTACAAAGCAAAGTGGTTGAAGCTTTAAAAGAAGGGAAAACTAGTGGTTTTATTGGTAGTTATAGATTCTTAAAAGCTGAAACAAACGTTGGTAACTTGATACTATTTTTAAACTGTCAACGAGAGATAGACTCGTACGAATCATTTGTAAGAAACAGTATATTAATATCGATTATAGTCATTATTTCGGTATTTATATTAATAGTATTAGTTTCTAAAAAAGTTATCGCACCAATCCAACAAAGTTATCTAAAACAAAAACAATTCATAACAGGGGCTAGTCATGAGTTAAAAACACCATTAGCAATTATTAGTTCTAACGCGGATGTGTTAGAAATGGAAAATGGTACCTCAAAATGGACCACAAATATTCATAATCAGGTTGATCGATTAACTAGCTTGGTAAATAGTTTGGTTGTATTTAGCCGAATGGAAGAAAAAGATACAGTGGAGAGAACGAGTTTTGACTTGACAGAAGTTTTGAAATCAAGAATTGAAGATTTTGATGAGTTAGCAAACTTCCAGAAAAAATACATAGCAACTGACATTGATACCAATTTGAACTATTATGGTGAAAAAGATTCAATAGTACAATTAATGGATATCCTTTTAGAAAATGCTATTAAGTATGCACCAGAGGATAGTGATATATGGGTAAGCCTTAAGAAAAATAGGAAGCATGCTATTTTGAAAGTATCTAATAAAGCAACTGTACAAAAAGGTGATTTAAGTAAGGTGTTTGATCGTTTCTATCGTTTAGATGAATCAAGAAATAGTACGATAAAAGGATATGGCATAGGGTTATCAATGGCACAGCTTATCGCCGAAAAACACAAAGAAACAATTCGAGCGTATGCACCAGAAGATGGAATTTTCAAAATAGAAGTGCGTTTTACATTAGTTGATAGACAATAAATTAAAGGTAATCCTCTAAACCGTTTTGGTTTGGAGGATTTTTATAGTGAAGTAAAATTAAATTATATGAAGAAGAATTATAGAAAAAGTAGTAATTACAAAAAATAATGCTACAATATATACAAAATGAGATTATATTAAAGTTGGATAAGATTGAAAAGTTCCTTAGGTCTATAGATGAACACAAAGGAGGAAAAACTATGTTTGATGTATTTTTTGATTTTCTAATTGGGATTATTGATAATGCAAAAATATCAGTAAAAAATTTGAATAGAATTTAGAGGATTATAGCAATGATTTTGTATTGTATTGAGGTGATAAGCCTTTTACTTATAGCACTATTAACGATTGATGAGTATCGAATTACAAGAGAAATATTATATTTTTTCGGCTTATTCATTTTTGTATCAATATGCCATATATTACTTAATATAAAATATCTAAATAATAGTGATATAAAAGACTAAAAATAGGATAATTTCACCTCTAATTAGTAAATTCTAAATATTATTATTTTTGGTAAAAAATTTGTGAATTAATTTAATTTCTACTATTATCTGAAAGCGTTTTATGTTATAATTGATAAAAAAGGGAAATCCTTTAATTTTATAGGAGGAGGGTTTTATTATGAAACCATTCAAAAGAACAGTGGAGAAAGTGTTAGCATGGATTGCTAATGTCATTTTAATAGTTTTAACAGGAGTTTTAGCGTATAGCTCATTCTTTAAAATTTCAGTTTTAAAAGATAATCCTGAGTTTTTAAATTTATTTAAGTCAGAACTTGAAAAAAATCCTAATGGGGTTAACTTATCAGCTGAACAAATACTTGATTACACAATTCAAGGTTTAAAAATGTATTCAGTTCTGTTAATCGTATTAGTTGTTGTGGCGTTATTAGCGACATTGTTAATGAAAAAACGAATATTATCAGGAATACTTTTCTTATTATTAGCAATAGTAATAGCTATTGGAACAGTAGGGGTATTAATTCCAGTATATCTATTCTACTTTATCGTAGCGATTATGCTATTTGTAAGAAAAGAAAGACC
>CAURKK010000041.1:0-12512 GCA_963525505.1 uncultured Gemella sp. | reverse complement strand
CAGTTTATAGATTCTGCAAGTAGCTTAACTTTCGTTGCAAATGTCTTTTCAATATTTTTATTTGTAGTATCAATCTTAGTTTCACTAACTACTTTAACTAGAATGATTGATGAAAATAGAATAAATATAGGAACACTTAAATCATTGGGATATAGTAATTATCAGATTTCTAAAAAGTATTTTGTGTATGGAGGTTTATCTACTTTAATAGGAACTATTTTTGGGATAATTGGTGCATACTTAGTTATAGTACCTATAATTTATAATTCATATGCAAGATTTTTCACATTTAACACACCAGAAATTGTGTATACTCCAAGTATTCTTATAGCGGCGTTCATAATTTCTTTAGGATGTATAAGTTTAGCGATATATATACCCTTAAGAAAAAATCTAAGAGAAAAAAGTGCATACTTATTACGTCCTAAGGCTCCGAGTGGAGGAAGTAGGATATTTCTAGAAAAAATACCGTTTATTTGGTCTAAACTTAGCTTTTTAAGAAAGGTAACTTTTAGAAATATTTTCCGTTATAAAATAAGAATGTTGATGACTATTTTTGGAGTTGCTGGCTGTTTAACTCTTATGTTTATAGGTTTCGGAATACGATATGGTGTTATTGATATTTCTAAAGAACAGTTTAAAGTGATAAATAAGGTAGACATAGCAGCAACTTATAATCCGTATATAGATAGTGCAAGCGTAGAAAAACTCCAAAAAGAGATTAGTGAAGATAAGAATGTTAAAGCTAGTACCAAAGTAAATATTCAACTTGCAACTTTTGAAAATAATAATGAAATTGTAGATTCTGCACAGTTAATAACAGTCGATAAAAATGATTATAAAGATTATATAACTTTGAAAGACAATGTTGATAAAAATATAAATATACCTAAAAACGCAGTTGTAGTTAGCGAAAAACTTGCATATTTGCATAAGTTGACTAAAGGAGCTAATTTTACTGTCGTAGTAAATAATAAGGAATATACACTAACAGTAGGAGAGATCAATAAAAATTACTTTGGACATACGGTATATATTAATAGAGATTATTATGAATCTGTGTTTAATAAACAATATAAAGATAATACATTCTTAGTACAAACTACAGGCGGAAAAGAAACTGTAGAAAATGTAGTAAGTAACCTACATAATAATAAGGATATAGTAAATATAAGTGATAATTCAAAAATTCAAGAGATATTGGATAATTTTATAAAAGGGATTGATATTATAGTAGCGGTTATGGTAATTTGTTCGTTAACGTTAGCGCTTGTAGTGTTATATAATTTAATAAATGTAAATGTTTCAGAGAGAATAAGAGAATTATCAACGATAAAAGTTCTTGGATTTTACCCAAGTGAAGTAACTATTTATGTATTTAGAGAAATTTTTTATTTAAGTGCAGTTGGTATTATTTTAGGTAATTACTTAGGTTATAAGATGTACTTGAAAATAATACTAGAACTTGCGGGTAGAGATATGATGTTTAGTAGTAAAGTGCCATTAGTTGTGTATTTATTGGCGTCTGGAATAACAGTATTAATTACGATAGTAGTAATGATAGTAATGCATAAAAAATTAAAAAAAGTAAACATGGTAGAAGCCCTAAAAGCAATAGAGTAGAATAGGAGAAAAGATGACAATTATAATAAATGAAGAAGCAAAGAAATTGTTAAAAGAGAAAAATAAAAATTATTTAGTAGTAACTCTGTTTCAACAAGCATGTTGAGGGGGTAGGATAAATAAAGTTATCGGGGTTTCGATAGCAAGCAAATTTGATAAAGAACTATATTCAAAGTATGTCGTAGATGATATAGATATTTATATTGATTATAGATTAAATATAGGTGAAAAAGTAGAAATTGGTGTAGAAAAATTTTTATTTATGAAGTATTTCAACCAACAAGGAATTACTACTTTGTAGATAGAAAAAACAACTAGAAACAGTAGGTGCTGTCTCTAGTTGTTTTTATTTATTAATTAGAAGAAATTCCAAGTTCTTCTTCTTTTTTATGTTTGTCGTTATAGACTTTTTTCATAATACCAATAACGATTGATAATGCGAATAGACACATTAATCCGATAAATAAGTTTCTAACACCACCTGATAATGTACCACCTACATATGAATAAACGATAGTTGCAGGTAATTGTCCAAGACCTGTAGCTATGAAGAATCTCCAGAAACTCATGTTTGTTAAACCTGCCGCATAACTAACGAAGTCGAATGATACGAATGGTAATAGTCTACAAATAAGAATTGCTTTATCTCCGTAACGTTCAAAGAATACATCGATACTAGCCATTGCTCCTTTACTTGTAAGTTTTTCTACTACGTCACGTCCTAATCCACGAGCAATATAGAAACATAGAGCTGCTCCAATCATAGCTGTAGACCAAGATAATGCAGCCCCGGCAACCCAACCGAAGATTGCTGCGTTAGACAACGTGATTAAGAATGCTGGAATAGGAGCGGCGACTGATTGAAGAACCATAAGCACCCCAGAAACAACGGCAGCCCATGCCCCCCAACCACGTAAGTATTCGATTACTGCATTAGTGTCGAATTGAGAAAGAGTAGCGAATGCTGTGTTTATTCCATTTTTGAAACTAGGCACTGCGAAGTAAATTGCGAAGAAGATTGCAAAACCGATAAGTGTAATATATCTAACTTTTCTACGTTGCGCTTTTAGTTTTTTCTCTTCTTCAGGATCGACTTCTCTTAAATCACTAAGTTTTACTTCTTTTTGTTTTAAAGCTTTAAGCTCTTCTTTAGTATAAACCTTTTGGTATTTAGATAGTGTTAAAATGATATAAAGATTTATTAAGTTAACAACTACAACAGCAATAATAAATGGTACTTTAACTTGGTTAATTGAACCAGCGTGTAGTACTTCACGAGCTATATAAAGTAAAGTTTTAGTTTTACCAGAAAAAATAGCCATTAGAAGTATAATTCCTTCAATTATAAAGAATGTATACTTACGATTAATTCGTTTGAAATATAAACCTGTCATTATACCATAAACAGTCCAAACAAAAATTACAAGACTTTGGTCAGCTAACATTTCAAACTGTGTAAAGAAGAACAGTAAGAAGGCGAAGAAATAACCAATAGCAATACCAACACTTGTAAAATAAAATAATAATCTTAAGCGTTTCATTTAATTTCTCCTTTTTTCATAAATATGGGAGCGGCCCAAATTTATTGAGTCGCCCCCGCACAGTTTGTAGATAATAAGAATCAACAACTGTTGCGTATGAACATTTGAATTATTTGTTATTTTTTAATACTGTATATTACTGCAACATAAGTTCCATCTTCAGGTAAAACTTTTTCATTACCAGTGAATTTTACTTCTTTACGAGTTTCAACAGCTCCATATGTATAAGTAGTGTTTGAAATAATACCAACAGGACAGCTATCTAAACAAGATAAGCATCCAGTGTTTTTATCAAGAGCACGTTTTAAGTTACCACCGAAACGGAAATCAATTTGTTTTCCGTTAGAATCTTTTACTACTTCATTGATATCGTATTTTCTGTCAGCCCCATTCCAAGTAACTTCAGCTTTGATTGGAGTTCCTTCAACGTGAGTAGTAGTCGCATTGTTTGGATTCATATTTTCTCCAGGTTTTGCACCGATTTCTAGAAGTGCATTATAAAATTCATCTGGTTTAGCAAATGCCGTAAAAATTGATTTAGCACCATTTGTACCACTTTGTTCTACAGAGTTATGTCTTGTAGCTTCATCAAAGTATTTACCATTAATTTTTGTTAGAACTGTTATAGTTCCTGCTTCTTTATCTACTTTAATTGGTTTATCTAATGATACACCTGCCACATAGTCTGCAGGTTGATTAGAATTTTGTGTTGTTGAATTAGACGAACTGCTACAACCAACAGCAGTAAAAGCTAATCCAGCAGCCATAAGGACTGATAATATTTTTTTTGGTTTCATGAACGAACCCTCCTATAGTAAATTTCTTATATATTTGTATTATAACATTTATACAAGATGTGAACAATAATCTGTTGCTAATATCGTATAAATTAAATAAGTATAGATTATTTGATAATATAGAATTTGAAAAAAATATTTTTTTATTTTAAATAGAACATATCCACAATAATAGTTAAATATGACATATATAGAATAAACAAATTATTATAAACTGTATATTCATAAACATAAGAAATACATAGTCAACGTAGAGATTAGATGATAATCACTCTCAATTAAATGAGTTGTTAAATTTATAAGATAGAAATATAATAATTATTAGCGAAAATACTGAAAATATGATATAATATTTCAGTTATAAATGGAATCGTAAAGAATTTGTTTAAATATAGTAAAATACTGAGAGAAAGGAGAGAATATGCTAATTCAATTAAACAATGTAACAAAGAATTTTGTTGTAAATGAAATATTTTCAAATGTGAAATTAGAAATTAACGATAAAGACCGTGTTGCAATAGTGGGTAGAAATGGTGCAGGGAAGAGTACATTATTAAAGATTATTTCTGGTGCTATTAGTTTTGATAGTGGGGAAAGAACCATATCTAAGAATACGACTGTAGGGTATCTTTCACAAGAATTTATAGTACGAGAAGATTTGTCAATATATGAAGAGATGATTACATGCTTTGATGAGATTATTAGGCTAGAAGCGGAATTAGAAAAACTTTCATTTGAATTAACACCGGAAAATATCGAAAATGATTCATCATTACTGAATAAGTTTGATAGATTACAAAATGAAGTTTTAACACATAAAGATTATCATTATAAAAGTAAGATAGAAAGTGTTCTTTATGGATTAGATTTTACAAAAGAAGTTTTTGATAAGAAAATTAGTACTTTTTCTGGTGGAGAAAAGACTAGATTATCTATGGCTAAACTACTGTTAAGTGAGCCGGATTTGCTTGTCTTAGATGAGCCTACTAACCATCTTGATATGGAAAATGTAGCATGGTTAGAAAATTACCTTTCATCATACAATGGTGCTATTGTTATAGTGAGTCATGATAGATACTTTTTAGATAAAGTAGTAAATGTTGTATATAATTTAGAATTTGGTAAACTTAAAAAGTATGTAGGTAACTATTCGAAATTCTTAGTACAATATGAAGAAGATTATGAAAAACAACTAAAAGAGTATACGAGTCAGCAGAAGGATATAAAAAAATTAGAAGAATTTGTTCAGAAGAATATAGCAAGAGCATCTACTAGTAAAATGGCTAAAAGTCGTCAAAAAGTATTAGATAAGATGGATCTTATCGATAATCCGAAAAAAGATGATAAGGCGGCAGGTATAGAGTTCTTAATTAAAGAACAAAGTGGACGTGATGTTCTGACAATTAGTGATTTACAAGTAGGTTATAATGGAACTAAAGTGGGTCAAAGTTATAATCTTGCTGTATATAAAGGAGACAGAATAGCTGTTGTTGGAAGAAATGGTATAGGAAAATCTACTTTAATAAAAACAATAGCGAAGAGACAAAAAGAAATTGCTGGATCTGTTCAATATGGAAGTAAAGTATCACTAGGATACTATGATCAAAAACAAGCAGAATTTGAATCTTCAAAAACGATATTAAATGAACTTTGGGATGAATATCCTCTAATGAAGGAAGCAGAAGTTAGAACTGTACTCGGTAGATTCTTATTTAGAGGAGATGATGTACTTAAAATAGTAAGAGATCTTTCTGGTGGAGAAAAAGCAAGATTGCAACTTGCGAAACTAATGTTAGAAAAGAATAATTTATTAATATTAGACGAACCGACTAACCACCTTGATATTACTAGTAAACAGGTATTAGAAGAAGCTCTTAAAAATTATGAAGGAACGATTGTTTTTGTTAGTCACGATAGATACTTTATTAATAAGATAGCAAATAAAGTTTTAGATATTACTGATAGTGGTCATAATATGTACTTAGGAAATTATGATTATTACTTAGAAAAACGAGAACAAGAGAGAATAGCTCATCAGCTAACTAAACAGAGTGAAGAAGTAGTTGCGGAAAAAGAAACAAACAATTATATTCTAGACAAAGAAGAAAAAAGACGCGTTCGAAAATTAGAGAGAACTCGTGATGAATTGATGAACAAGATAGAGAGCATAGAAGAACAGGTACAAGCAGTTAATAATGAACTTTCAAAAGAAGAGGTATATACTGATATGGTAAAAACTCAAGAATTTAATGAAAGGTTAAAACAATTAACAGATGAACTAGAAGAGTTAAATGATACTTGGTTAGAAATTGAAGAGGAATTAGAGAGCATTAATGGACAGTAAAATTAAAATAACAACATATGTTGATTCTGAAAAAATACATGAAGAATCATATGTAGGAAGCTTTTTAGAACAAACAATTAGTGAAAAAATAAGCTATGGCGATAAAAATAATAAAAAAATAGAGATTTTTATTGACAAAATTAAAGAAAGTGTTAGTATAGAAAAAGACGATTCAAAAATGTACTTAGCATATACAAAAACAAGTAATGACTACAGTACGCAATATGGTCAAATGAAATTGGAAACGCAACTTGTAAATATAAGCAAAAAAACAAAAAACAACCTTACTTTATACGAAATAGTGTACAATATACATTTCGGAAGTAATGATAAACAGCAAAATAAATTGAAAATATTAGTGAAAAATATTTAGCAGGTAATATAGGAGGAATTTTTGGTGAAAAATAAAATAGTAGAATTATTACAAAATTCTTTAACCAAATTAGAAATTGATGGAGTAGATATTCATGTAGAAACTCCAAAAAACACAGAAAACGGAGATTTTTCTTCGAATGTGGCGATGCAATTAACTAGAGTTTTACGTAAAAACCCTAGAGTTATTGCCGAGGAAATAATCAGTAATGTAGAAGAAGATGAAGCGGTAGAAAAAATTGAAATAGCTGGACCAGGATTCATTAACTTTTTCGTTAAAAAATCAAGTCTAGGTAGTGTTGTTGGTAAAATATTAGAAGATGACTTTAACTATGGTGAAAACAACATCGGACAAGGTAAAAAAGTTCTTTTAGAGTATGTATCAGCTAACCCAACTGGAACATTACACGTGGGGCATGCTAGAAATGCTGCTTATTCTGATTCTTTAGCTAGAATAATGAAAAAATCAGGATATGATTTATCTCGTGAGTATTACATTAACGATGCAGGAAATCAAATTAACAACTTAGTTATTTCTGCAATTGTTCGTTATAAACAAGCGTTAGGTATGGATGCACAGATGCCAGAAGATGCGTACCACGGTGAAGATATCAAAATTCTAGGTCAAAAACTAAAAGATGAATTTGGAGATTCATTATTAGAAAGAGAAGACTTAAATGAGTTTATTCGTGAGTACGCAGTTGCATATGAAATGGAAAACATCAAAAAAGATCTTGGAGATTTTGGATTAGAGTACGACGTGTTCTTTAGTGAAAAATCATTATATGAAAATGGTCTTGTAGATAAAGCTTTAGAATCTTTAAGAGAACAAGGTTTTGTTTATGAAAAAGATGGAGCTTTATGGTTAGAAACAACAGCTTTAGGAACAGGTGATGATAAAGACCGTGTATTAATTAAAGCAGATGGTTCATTAACATATTTAACTAGTGACATAGCGTATCATAAAAATAAATTAGATCGTGGATTTGATTTGTTATTAGACGTTCTTGGTGCAGATCATCATGGTTATGTAGCTAGACTTAAAGCTAGTGTAGTAGCTATGGGGTATAAAGCAGATCAATTAGAAGCGTTAATTATGCAAATGGTACAACTACTTAATAACGGTGAAGTTGTAAAAATGAGTAAGAGAACAGGTAAAGCAATTACACTTCGTGATTTAATCGATGAAGTAGGTGCTGATGCCGCTCGTTACTTCTTAGTAATGAGAAGTGCAGACAGTCACTTGGATTTTGACTTTGCAGTGGCAAAAGAACAATCAAGTGATAACCCGTTATACTATGTTCAATATGCTCATGCTAGAATTTGTTCAATCTTACGTCAAGCAACAGAACAAGCTGAATATGATGTGAAAAATTGTGATTATGAGCTGTTAACTGATGAATACTCAGTTGACTTGTTGAAAAACTTAGCATATTATCCAGAAATAGTAGCTCAAGCTGCTAAAAATTATGAACCGCACAGAATTTGTAATTATCTACAAAGTCTTGCAAGTTCATTCCACAAATTTTATAATAATAACAAAGTAATAACTGAAAATAAAGAACAAACTCAAAGTTATTTAGCATTAATTACAGCAGTTAAAATAACTTTACGAAATGCTCTAGACCTAATCGGAGTATCTGCTCCAGAAAAAATGTAATAAATAAGTAAATAAATAGAAGGGAATCTAATATAAATGGTAAAATTAAAAGATTTAAGCGTAGAAAAAATTAAGGAAATGTCACTAATAGATTTATGTTATGCATATATGGTAGAAGAAGGAATTGAAAAGTTAAATATTTATGATTTCCTAGATTATATTAAACCATTAAGAAGTGTTGATGATGAAGAATTTAAAGCACAATCTGCATATTTCTATACTGATCTAAACTTAGATGGACGTTTTGTATGTGTAGAAGATGGAAGTTGGAAATTAAGAGATAGTCTATTTGTTGAAGATATTAAAAACTTTGTTGAGCCTAGTGTTCAAAAATTTGAAATTGATGAAGAAGAAATGGATGAGCTTGGAGATGAGGAACAAGAAGATATCCAAGATGCTGTAGATGCACTTATCGAAGATGAAGATATGGAAGAAAGTGAAGATGTGTATGATTTTGATAATGATGGAATAGTATCAAAATTCAACATTTCAACAGAAGAAGAAGAGTTTTAATAAAAAAGCCGGATGGCTTTTTTATTTTTGCGAGATAAATTAGTTGCAAATTATTTGAATATGAATTATAATGAAGAAAGTCAATAAAATATATAGTAAAAATTGTAATACAGGTTCTAAGTTTTTTAAGTGATTAACACAATGTCGCATTTATTTTATTTATTATCTTTAACGGCAAGACTACGATTGATTATTGATAATATAATATAAAATAAAAAGGAGATTGTAACTTATGAAACAAGGTACAGTAAAATGGTTTAACGAGGAAAAAGGATTCGGATTTATCGAGGTTGAAGGTGGAAAAGATATTTTTGTACACTTCTCAAGTATTAAAAAAGAAGGATTCAAAACTTTAAAAGAAGGCGATAAAGTTGAATTTGAAGTAGAAGATGGTGCTCGTGGACCACAAGCAGCTAACGTAGTTGTTCTTTAATTTTAAAAACACAAGAGGCTATAATTAGATTTTAAATCTAGTTATAGCTTTTTATTTTACACTCCTAATAATGATATTCTATATAGATATAGTAAATTCATGAAAACGAACACAATTTATATTGAAATAATTTTCATTATAAATTATAATAAACTTAAAAGTGAAAAATATAAATATAAAAATAAATAGGAGGAAAACTTTAATGAAGGGAATAAATACCAACCTATTACATGGTTATCCTGTAATTGATGATTATACGGGAGCTGCATCAATCCCGAAATATCAAGTAACCACATTTGATCAAAAAGAAGGATACAAAGATTGTGGAAAATATTCTTATAGTCGATTTGGAAATCCAACGATATTAGCATTAGAAGCTGCTGTAGCAAATTTACATAAGGCGAAATTTGGATTTGCATTTGCCTCAGGAATGTCTGCTATAACAACAGTATTAATGTTATTAAATAGTGGGGAACATATAATTTTATCTAAGGATGTTTATGGTGGAACATTCCAATTTAGTTCGAAAATTTTAAAAAAATACGGGATAGAGGTTAGTTTTGTAAACTATCAAAATTTAGAAGAGTTAGAATCTACTATTAAAGAAAATACGACCATGATTTATATCGAAACACCATCTAATCCGCTATTGAAGGTATCTGATATTAAGGCAATAACAGAACTTGCAAGAAAACACAATATAAAAACAGTAGCTGATAACACCTTTATGACGGCGTTGTATCAAAAACCACTAGATTTAGGATGTGATATAGTAATTGAGAGTCTGACTAAGTTTGTAAATGGTCATAGTGATGTTACAGCTGGTTGTGCAGTAACAAATAATGAAGAAATAGCATCTGAGATATGTCTTTTACAGAAAAATTTTGGTGGTATTTTAGGTGTAGAGGATGCGTGGTTAATTTTACGTGGTATGAAAACTATGGGATTACGTATGGAAAAATCTGTGATCAATGCTATAAGTTTAACTAAGTATTTAGAACAACACGCTAAAATTAAGAAAGTATATTATCCTCACTTAGAAAGTTGTAAGTTTTATGATATTCATACAGAACAAGCTAGTTCAGGAGGAGCTGTCTTTTCATTTGAATTCTTTGAACAAGCTGATTTAAAAGCTTTCTTGAAGAAAATAAAAATACCTATCTATGCGGTAAGTTTGGGTGGAGTAGAATCAATAATTTCTCATCCGGCAACTATGTCTCACGCATGTATGAGTGAAGAAGAAAGATTAGCGCAAGGAGTTACGCAAACATTGTTAAGATTTTCTTGCGGTGTTGAGGATACTGAAGATTTAATCGAGGATTTAGAACAAGCATTAGCTGATTAATTTAACATAGAAAATAATAATTTAAAGGAGATTTATAAAATGAAAATTACAGAAGTAAATACATCGAAAGCGCCAAAAGCAGTTGGACCATATGTTCAAGCAAATAAAGTGGGGAATCTAATTTTTTGTTCTGGACAATTAGGTATTAATCCAGAAACTGGAAAAATTGTTGAAGGTGGAGTTATTGAGGAAGCGAAGCAAGTATTTAAAAATATCGAAGCAGTTTTAGAAGAGGCTGGTAGTTCGATGAATCATGTTGTAAAATCGTTGGTATTACTTAAAGATATTGCTGATTTTGCAGAAGTTAATAAAGTTTATGCAGAACAATTTAACGATGTGCTTCCAGCAAGATCTGCATTTCAAGTAGCGGCTTTACCGCTAGGTGGGAATATAGAAGTCGAAGTTATAGCTGTAGAAAAATAAAAAATAAATCAAGGATAGTGATGTCTATCCTTGATTTTTTGCGTTATAACTAGCAATTGCAGCATTAATTTCTTCATTTGTAAAGTTTGAAATATCACCTTTTAATTCATTTTCTATGATACTTCTACTAGTGCTTCCTTCTTGTGTATAACGTATAGTGTTGTATGTTTCAGGAACCTGTTGACCTACGATTTGTGGATGGTTTTGTGTGTTTGGTATCGTAGAAGTTTTTTTGTTATCTGAAGAGCTATGTTTAGAGTTATTACTTTGTTTATTTTCTGAAGATTTTTCTCGTTTGGTATCTTCTTTTTTAGCTTCTTCTTTTTTGCTGACGTTAGTTTTATGATCTTGTTCTAATTCTGAAATCTCGGAATTTATAAGTTTTTCTTTCAAAGCAGTATATTTAAAATCATATTTAGCTAATATTGTCTTCACTTGGTCAGCGTAGTTTGGCGATGTAATATCTAATTCTAATATTTCAGTAAGAGCTTTATCATAGTTTTCTAATTGCTCATCTAAGTATGAAATAGCTTTAGAAAAAGTATGATTATTATCAAGTTTTTTTGCTTTTTTCAAATAATCGTGAGCAGTTTCGATATCGGTATCGTTTAATGCATTGTGAATTTTTAATAACTCACTTGCAATAGTTATCTCGTTATCAATATTTTTTAACGTTTCTTTTGCTTTTTCTGTAGTCAATGTTTCGAGACCAGTTAATCCTGATTTAAAATCATGTGAATCGTTTATTAATGATATATATTTTGAATGTTCTTCTTTAAAGTTTTTATTTCCGGCATTAAGGTAGTAATATGTACCACCTACTAAGAAAAATATCGCTAAAATAGGCATTAAAATAGAGATTATTTTTTTCATAAAGGTTTATACTCCTTTCTTTAATGTCTTTAACTATAATTAATTGTATAATGTTAAGGGAAAAAAATCAAGTGAATTAAATAATAAGTAATTAAATAAAATACATAAATTTAAAAGGTGTATGGATGGAGTATTGACTATTATAGTGAAAAAAATTGTGGCTATTAATGTTGAATTCTCTAGAAAAATAATTTTATGAGGAGATAAAAGAAAAAATAAAATTAGTAAAATTTAAATGTAAAAATATAATAATTTCTTGACAAGGGTATAAGTTTGGTATAATATATTTAAAAGAACCGTGACAAAATATAGTAAAAAGAATTTTGCTTTATGTTTTAATTAAAAGAGAGTTTAATCCCTAGGCTGAAAGATTAAATATTAATGATTAAAGTAAAGAACACTTTTTGTAAAATTTAATAAACAGTAAATAAGGTATCGGTATTCCGATATGAATTAGGGTGGCACCACGAAGTATGTTATCGTCCCATGTAGTTAAAGCTATATGGGGCGATTTTTAATTTATATTGGAATGTATTGGAAGATTAAAAATCGAAAGGAGAAAGAAATGGTAATTAGTATGCCAAGAGG
>CAURKK010000040.1:0-12639 GCA_963525505.1 uncultured Gemella sp. | reverse complement strand
TAGAGGCAATTGCAGAAATAACTATTAAAACTAACGCTACTGTTGAACTAAAGAATCCACTAATAAATATAGCAACTCCACTAAAGGTCATAAGCAATGCATAGGCTCTAATCACTTTTTGCTCATTGACACCTTTTTCTAAACCAAAAAGATTAAAATTGTATTTTCCCCAAAATTCTTTTTTTGGTAGGTAATTACCAAGGACTATAAATACTATCCCAATAATAAATGCCATTAGTTGTGGTACATTAAACTTACTATCTAAAGCATACAATATTAATCCACCTTGAACTGTAATACTTAGTATAGGCACAATCCCCTTAATTATTAGTGCACCTTTTTTAGGAGTTTTATCAAAATCCACTACTAGTGAAATTATAATCTGTCCTACCGTAAAAAATACAGGCATCTCAATAATTGCACGAGTCTTACTCACAAAATTATCAGGCTCTCCCTTAAAATTGAAATGCACAGCTATTTGATCAGGCAATACATTAAAATAATACACCCCTATTAATATCGGCAATAAACAAATACCGACACTTAGAAACAAACTTTTTTTATCTACTCTCATCGTTTTTCCCTCCTAAACCATAGATCCAGACCAGTACTTCTTCGAATACACTGGCATTTAATTCATAGTATATAAAATTCTTATGTCTAGATTCTAATATCAAACCTGCTTTTTTTAATTGCGTTAAATGATAAGAGACAGTAGCTCCTGTTAAATGAAATTCCGAAGCTAGTTCTCCAGCACTTTTCTTCTCTTCTTTCAACATTTCTAATATATTTCTTCTTACCGGATCAGATATCGCCTTTAAAGTTTCACTCATCCCATTTTTATCACCCCTTTTAAAGTTTTAACCGCAGTTCTATTTAGATATCTTTCTAAATAGATTATAACTCTACTTTATATTTAAGTCAATAACTATTTAGAATTTTTTCTAAATAGTTATTGAAATTTGTTTGACACACTCTATCAACTGTACTATAAATTAAAATATTTTTATAATTTAATTTTTTATAAATAAAATTATATTTGTTTAACTATGATTCAAGTTAACCTCTTTCTTATAAAAAATACCATATAAATTATGTTTTCACGAAATATTTTCATAAAAATACCACCATATCAGCATTTTTGCTGGATTCTGTTAGAAAAATATATTTTCTGTACTATATTCCTCAACGTGTTGACACAAAATTATTTTCTGTTAAAATAAGAAATGTAAGCGTTATCTATAATGTATTATTACTTCTTTATACATTATGTTTTAGCTGAATATTAGATGCTATTAATTATCTATTTGTTACAACATTTTAATCTAATATTCATCTAGAATATAAAAAAATTAAAAGGAGTTTACTTTATGAAATTAGCACTATTTAATTTAAGAGAAGATGAAAGACCATTCGTTGACGCTTGGTTACAAGAACATCCAGAGGTAGAAATTGATCTACATGAAGGAGAACTTCAAGCTGAAACAAAACATCTATTAGAAGGTAAGCAGGGAGCGGTAATGTTCCAAAACAGACCTTTTACAAAAGAGGTTTATGACTATGCTAAAGAACAAGGTGTTAAAGTTATCGCAAACAGGATGGCTGGCTTCGATATATACGATATAAAATATATGCGTGAATTAGGAATTAGCATGACTAACGTTCCTCGTTACTCTCCTAACGCAATTGCAGAACATGTTGTAACTACTGTCTTATATATAAGTAGAAATATTAAAAAAATACTTAACAATGTTGAAAAACATGATTTTACATGGAATAAAAATATAATCTCTCGAGAACTAAAAACACTTACTGTAGGTGTCCTAGGAACAGGGAACATTGGACGCCAAGCTGCAACTCTATTTAAGGGATTAGGTTGCAAAGTTATCGGTTACGATTTGTATCCTTCTGATGCAGCTCGTGAAGTGTTAGAGTATGTTGACAGCATCGATGAATTACTTGCTCAATCTGATGTTGTGACTATTCACGTACCTGCAACAAAAGAATATACTCATATGGTAAATGATGATTTCTTCAGTAAAATGAAAGATGGATCTATCTTCGCTAACGCTGCTCGTGGGGTTCTTGTAGATACTAAGGCTGTTATTCGTGCTTTAGATAGCGGAAAACTATTAGGGGCTAGCCTTGATGTATATGAAAACGAAGGAAATTATGTTCCTAAAGATTTCTCAAATAAAGAATTCGATGATTCATTAATGCAACAATTAATAGATAGAGACGATATCATCTATACTCCACATACTGCATTCTACACAGAAACAGCAGTTAAAAATCTTGTAGAAGGTGCATTAAATGCTGCTGTCGAAGTTATTACTACTGGAGATTCTCCTAATATTGTAAATAGATAAGTTCATAAAAATTCCAAAACAGACGATTATAATCCTTGTATATATTTCTTTAAAGAATATATTCGTATGTGAATATATCGTCTACCTTCATAAGAGCGATTTTGAAAAAATGTTATTTATAAAAAACAATTTTTCTAATCGCTCTTTTTTATAATTTTATAATTTCTAAAATGACATTATCTGTTAGTTTGCATAATACAAATATTTTTATTTATTATTTATACTGTAACTTTCTAAGTTGTATATACATTATTCTAAATGATAAAATATTTATATAAAATTTGTTTTCTTAATACGCTTTTATTTGACAACAGTGAGCTTTTTGATAAAATAAAGGTGTAAACAGTTAGTAAGATAATTTTATCATTAAAATATCTTAGTATAATTAATATTATTTTTATTTCTTTTCAATTATACTATTTGTTGCATTTTGATATTAATTACTACTAAAATATGTGCTCTAGGAAATAGAAAATTTGATTCTGGAAATTATTATTTCCAAACATCACATGATAATTATTATATGAGTTAATAGGTAACGGGGATATATCTATATACCTCATACAATCCTTTGGATTGTTCTCAAAACTGTGGAAGTTACATTAACTTTCATTAAATCGGCTATATTTACTATAGTCATAAATTTCCTTTCGATTGTTAAATTTATTTAACAATAAACTTTTAATTTAAAATCAGGGTTTCCCCTGATTACTACAAAATAACTATTTACCCTAAATTTTTATTTTGTGTTCATATAACGAAAAGCGGTCCATTACGGGCCACTTTTTGTTTATACTGTACTGATTTTTAAATTATACATTTTAACTTAAAGTTAAAACTATATATTTCTAATTCCACACATAAAAAAGAAGCAAGAATTAATCCTACTTCTTTTTTTTATTATTAATCGATTACAGAAACTTTTAAGAAGTTTGTTGATCCAACGTTACTTCTTGAAGTGTTTACTGGAATACCACCTGTGATTACGATAGCATCACCTTTTTTAGCATATCCTGAAGTTTCTGCGATTGTTTTAGCTGTTTCTAACATTTCGTCAGTTGATTTAACTTGGTTAGAAATTTGAGCATCAACACCCCATACTAAGCTTAATCCACGAGCAACTTTTTCACTTGGTGTTACAGCTAAAATAGCTGCGTTTGGACGATATTTAGAAATTAATCTTGCTGTTTGTCCTGACTCAGTGTAAGTTACGATTGTGTGTAAGTCTAAGTTAAGAGCTGTGTACCCTACAGATACTCCAATTGCATTCGTAATATCTTTAGATACGATTTTCTTAGAACGAGCTTTTAAAATACGAGAGTAATCTTGCATATCTTCAGTACGTTTAGCGATTGTAGCCATTGTACGAACTGATTCGATTGGGTAAGCACCTGCTGCAGATTCTCCTGATAACATGATTGCATCTGTTCCATCGAAGATTGCGTTAGCTACGTCAGATACTTCGGCACGTGTTGGACGTGGATTTTTTTGCATTGAGTCTAACATTTGAGTAGCTGTGATTACGAATTTACCAGCTGCGTTACATTTAGCAATGATATCTTTTTGCATAATTGGTACTTCTTCTGCTGGTACTTCAACCCCAAGGTCTCCACGAGCGATCATAATACCATCAGATACTTCAATAATTTCATCGATATTGTCGATAGCTTCTTGACATTCGATTTTAGGGATGATTTGAACGTGTTCACATCCTTCTTCTTTAAGAATACGTCTAACTTCTAGTACGTTTTCTTTAGTACGAACGAATGAAGCAGCAACGAAGTCGATATCATTTTTACATCCGAAACGAATATCTTCTTCATCTTTTGGAGTAATACCTGGTAATTTTGTAGATACACCTGGAACGTTAACTCCTTTTTTATTTTTAAGTACTCCACCATTTTGTACTGTAGTGTAGATTAATCCTGCTTCAACGTCTACGCTATTTACAGTTAATCCGATTAATCCGTCGTCAAGTAAGATAGTGTCTCCAGCTTTAACGTCGTGTACTAATTCTCCGTATGTAATTGAGAATTTTTCCGGAGTTCCTAAAACTTCAGTCATAGAAACAATAACATCTTTTCCAGTTTCTAACATGATTGCATCATTTTCCATGTTGTTAGTTCTGATCTCAGGACCTTTAGTATCCAAAAGAATAGCTAGGTTTGTTCCTGTAACTTCTCTTACTTCTTTAATTGTTTGGATTCTTGCACCGTGTTCTGCATAATCACCGTGTGAGAAGTTAAGACGACAAACGTTCATTCCTAACTCAACCATTTCAGTAAGTCTTTCTTTTGCTTCAGACTTAGGTCCAATTGTACAAATTATTTTTGTTTTTTTCTGTATCATAATATTAAATACCTCTTAAGTTTTTATCTTTACTTTAATTATTTTAACTTATTTTCAACTTGTTTTCAAATGTTTTCTTAAACAACAACCGTTTTTATGAGAAGAAAACGTTTCCTTCACTATGATTTATAATTTAAATTGAAAGTTGTTTAGATACTTCATAGATTGATAAATCAACATTGTGAACATCGCTAAATACATCTTGGAATTTAGTGCTTACAAGTTTATTGTTTTGAATACCTACTGCACGTCCTGATTCTCCAGCTAATAATAATTGTACAGCGTAGTTTCCTAAACGAGATGCTAATACTCTATCTTGAGCAGATGGAGTACCTCCACGTTGGATATGCCCCAGAATTGTAGCTCTTACTTTTTCACCAGTTAGTTCTGTAAGCTGATCCGCTAATTCTTGACCACCCATTACACCTTCAGCAAGTACAATGATTGAGTGTTTTTTACCACGGTTAGCCCCAGCTTTAACACGTGCAACGATTTCTTCGATATCTTCTTTTTTCTCTGGAATCAGAAGACTTTCACTTCCTCCAGCGATACCTGCAAATAGAGCTAAGTCTCCTGCATTACGTCCCATTACCTCAATAATGAATGCACGCTCGTGACTTGATGCTGTATCACGCACTTTATCAATCGCATCAACAATCGTATTAAGCGCTGTATCGAATCCAATTGTATAATCCGTACAACAAATATCATTATCAATTGTTCCTGGCACACCGATAGTTTTAATGTTCATTTCATTACTTAAAGCCATCGCTCCACGATATGATCCATCTCCACCGATTACTACTAATCCATCAATTCCTAATGCTTCTAGGTTTTTAATAGCACCTTTTCTCACTTCTGGGTTAGCAAACTCTGGAAGACGCGCTGAGTAAAGCATTGTTCCCCCACGGTTGATGATGTTACCTACATCTCCTACTTCAAGTTTTTTAATATTGTTTTCTACTAATCCTTTATATCCTTGATATACTCCATAAACTTCTAATCCATTATAGATTGCTGTTCTTACAACGGCACGCACTGCTGCGTTCATTCCTGGTGCATCTCCACCACTTGTTAAAACTGCTATTTTTTTCATGTACTATTACCTTCCTCGTACTTTATTATTAATTATTTTTAAATTTACTTATAAACAATATCATATTTTTACATTTTTTTCTAGTGAAAACATAATTTTGTTTTATTTTTGTTTGATTTTTTTTGATTTTTTAATTATAAGTTATTTTGATACGTTTTCTCGGGAATTTTTCCAAAAATTTCTGAACAAATACATGTTCGTTTTTAATCGATATCGTTCTTCCCTTAGTGGAATCATTATCTAGAAGAGCAACCACCTTAACCCCTCCATTTTCAACTTTGTATTGATTTATAAGACTTAATATCTCATCATCTATAATTGTATAGATAATTTTTATATTACTCATACAATATTCTCTATAATTCTTCAGACTTGCTATCTTTTCTAATATGTACTGTTCCCTATCATTACGCAATTGTTTTTTTAGCGTCATAACAGCAAAACTTCCTGCATTTATAAATACGTTAGCATACTTATAAACACTTGGAAACACAGTAACATCATAATCATTTTTCCCGTCATTAACGGTTAAAAATGCCATATAGTCTCCATTTTTAGTCTTAATTTCTTTTTTTGTTATTATCTCTACATAACTATCACTTAATTCACTACCGATATATTGTAGCGGCAAGTACGCATTTTTTTCTTTTTCCACCTGGACAGGGTGTTTTAAAAAATATGTACCTGTCACTTCTTTTTCCATTTGTATCCTATCTGTAATCGGGTAGTCTTCTACCTCTTCGACTTTCAATGTTAATCCACTTTCTGCAGATAAGGCAACTCGTACATTATTTATATATTGTCTATTATCTGAATAATAATCATGTACTTTCTTCATTAAAGTCGCACGATTATATCCAAACGTATCTAGTGCCCCAGCCTTAACTAGAGACACCGCTGCTTGATAATCTACTTTTTTATTCATACGTTTAAGGAAATCATCTATATCTAAATATCTTCCAAAGTTTATTCTATCTTGAACAATTTCATAACTACTTCTATAGCCAACATTTTTAATCGCAGTTAGAGCAAACACAATATCATTTTTATAAACACTAAAATTCGATAGACTTCTATTCACATCAGGTTTTACTAGATTTATTCCTAGATTATTAAGCTCTTGTTTATACTCATTAATTTTTTTCTCGCTACTTATTACGTTATTTAATAAAGCTGTCATAAAGTACTTAGTATAATAAACTTTCAAATACGCCAAGCGATAAGCTAGCATACTATATACAACCGCGTGGCTCTTATTAAAACCATAATTCGCAAAAGTTACAATAAGCTCAAAAAGTTTCTCGGCAACTTTTATATCATACCCTGCCGCAACACTCTTTTCTACGAAAATACGTCCATAGTACTCCAAGTCTTCTTTTTTCTTCTTACTTACAGCTCTTCGCATATTATCCGCTTCATTAAGACTCATATGAGCAAAGTTTACCGCAATTAGCATAATCTGTTCTTGATAAACAATTACTCCGTACGTATCCTTTAGTATTTTCTCTAAATGCGGATGTGGATATACTACTTGCTCTTCTTTATTTTTTCTACGTACATAGACTTCTATTTGAGCCATTGGCCCAGGTCTATAAAGAGCATTCATCGCTACTATATCATTAAACTCTGTGGGTTTTAGAAGGTTTAACTTCTCTTTCATCCCACTAGATTCGAACTGGAAGATACCTTCTGTCTTACCTTTTGCAAATAATTCATAGACCTTAGGATCTTGATAATTTATCTTCGTTATATCAAACGTTGGATCTTCTTTTCTAATCTCTTCAACAATACTCGATACCATCGTAAGGTATCTAATACCTAAGAAATCTATTTTTAATAAACCAACACTCTCAACATCATCCATCGTCCACTGCGTTAAGTACTTCGTCATATTCGATTCGGCTAAAGGTGCATAGTTAACTAATGGTTTATCATCACTTATTACTATACCTGCTGCGTGTACCGACGGATTTTTCGGTAAATTCTCTAAACTTAACGCTATACTGAACCAACGTTTATTAATATTACTTGTATTAATAAACGTTCTTAATTCTTCTGATATTTCATAACATTCTTTTAATGTTCTTGTAGAACTAATATTACTACTAATAAACTTCAGAGTTTGTTCATCAAACTGCAATATTCTCGCCGATTCTCTAGCTGCACTTTTCGATTGAAATGTTGTAAAAGTAATAATTTGTGCAACCTTATCTTGACCGTACTTCTCTTCTACATATTTTATAACTTCATCACGTCTAGTATCTTGGAAGTCAATATCAATATCAGGCATAGAAATACGTTCTTTGTTTAAAAATCTTTCAAATAGTAAGTTATATTCCAATGGATCCGCTTCTGTTATATCTAATAAATAACAAACTAGACTTCCGGCAGCACTACCACGTCCTGCTCCTACTAAGATGCCATTATCTTTCGCATATTTCACAAAATCATGAACAATTAAAAAATAATCATTAAAGCCCATTTCATCGATAATCTTAAGCTCATAACTATAGCGTTTTTTATAAAGATATAAGTCTTTACCTACTAGTTTTTCTTTAACGCCTTTTTGCACTAAGTACTGCAGGTATTCTTTTGAAGACAACTTAGCGAATATTTCTTCATTTTGCCCATAAATATATTTTGGTAGATGGTATCCTGAAAAATTCAAGTCATATTGACAACTGTTTATTATTCGTTCTTGATTCACAAATGATTTTTCAAAAATAGAGTATAATTCCTCGTCCCCAACAGCTAAAATATCTTCAATATCTTTTTGTTCCCTTACAAACTCATCTCCTGAAACAGTCGTAAGTTCCTGTATATTCAGTTTTTTATTATCACGAATAGCACGACTAACAATGACCTGCTGATAGTGTTCTTTATTTAAATAATAACTCGGTTTTGTATAAACTATATTTTCATAATAACTATAATTACTTACTTGGGAATTCTCATTGAAGCCAAAATAGAAATCATACTTACTTAACAAGTTATTTAAATAAGAAAATTCCATACTATCTCTAAGTTCATCTACAACTATTAATACAAAGTCATCCTTGAAATCAATCATTTCATTAGAAAAATCTTCAACTGTCCACTCTTCACCATTCATGAATTTAGTAGAAATCTCTAATAATTTATAGAACATCTTTTCAGACTTACACAATATGTTAAATTTTAAAAAGCCAATCCCATACCCTAAATTCACTTCTAAACCTTGAATAAGATTTATACCCGTTTTCTTAGCAGCTTTATATGCTTTTATAGCACCATACATATTTGGATCAACAATCACAACAGACTTTTGATTATCTTTTAATAATTTCAAAAATAATTCTTCATACTTAATAGTACTATTTAACAAATCATAAGCACTATGAACTTGCAGATTATAATACATACTAATACCCTCCTTTCTTCATTATTTTACCTATATAAAGTTATACTACCCGCAAAGTGGATTATAATCATCTTCCGAAGAACATCCCATGTTTTCTCCATGGTTTTTACTTTCTTCATTAAAGTAACGATAAACTCTCTTATTATCATCACCTACAAAATATATTGGATTAAATTGTGTATATTTCAAGTTCCCTTCTTCATCTAGAAGATGCTCACAAACTACCCTACGTTTTATAGAGGCGATAAAATTCGTATATTTTCCGTATTCAACGATGTTCTCAACTTTACACTCAAGTGATAAAGTACACTCATCCATTATCGGAGCATCGATATATTTTGCCGGATCATACGTCATATCAGCCATCCCTATTTTATTTTGACCTGAATGGAATCCCGCAATCTCTACCTTACTTAATATTTCTTGACAAGGTACATTCACAGTAAATTCACCATATTCTTTTATGTTATCCACCGCATTACTTTCTGATCTTAAACCGACTGTAATCATATCACCTAAAGAGTATGATGAACTACAAGCCGTCACATTATATTTCCATTTTTTATCCTTATAACCTATTAATATTACTGGAAATCCGTAATATAATTTGCTAGTATTAGTCTCTAATTTCATCTTTTTCTATCCTTTTGATTGTTTTCCTTTCACAGTTTATTTTCACTATTTTTTATTATTTCTTTGCTATAAAAGCTAATACTTTCTCTTCTGAGTGTTCATCACTAAATTCAAATCCATCGAACTTTATTTTTTTCATCTCTGCTACTGATGAAACTTTGTTTTTTACAAGTTCTGTTAAAAATTTACCCCTTGCTTTTTTAGAAATTGTAGAATGTACTTTTAATTTTCCTTCTTTCTCTTCCATAAAGCTGATTTTAATAAATTTCTCTTTTTGATTCTTTGAAAAAACTTCTTCAAATTCACTAGATAATAATGAAACAACAAAATCTTCATCTTTAATACTTTCATCATAACTAGCTCGCCAGAAATTCTTTAAAGACTCTCCTGAGATTTTTACATTTTGTAAAAAATCTAGTCTATGTTCTTGGACCAAATCATAAGCACCAATTATACCATATAACGACGTTGTAATAAATACATTTTTCTCTATATACTCTTTATCAGCTTCATCAAAATTATCGCGATCTATGTTTCTATACATTAAGCCATTGAATAAGTCTAATGCTTTATAACTTTTTGCTGTGTTGTTTTTTATATCTTGCCAGCGAGAGAATTCTTCCATCGCTTTATCTTCTTTAATTTTATAAACTTTAGCTAAATGTGGGGCACTAAGTTTAGCAAATTCGGCAACTATTTCGTTACTTTTTTCACTAAGTACAAACGACTCTTGCGGAGCTGCTTTTTTGTTTAGTTCTTTAGCTGTCGGAATCAAAATTTTCATTATTATTCCTCTTCTTCAGGTAACTCTAAGAAGCTATTTTCGATTAGACTTTCTACTTCCATTAATACAAAGTTGTATTCTGTTGCTTCTATAGCAGGATTAATAATTAATGTATTGAAGTACCCAACTACAAAATCACGATTAGCAACTTCAAGTTTGAACATATATTCACTAATTTCATCAACTAAAAATGCTGTTTCTTTAAGTACTTTATCCTCATAAGTATTCGCATAGTGTACTTTTTCTAAAAGTCTACGAATTTCTAAATCCGCGTGTTCTTTAGCGAAACGATCGCGAATATGTTTCGCAAGTTCCTCTGTTTTCAGTGCCACTGTATTAACCTTTTCTTTTTGTAAAACACCATTTTCTTCTAGCTTTTCTAGTAATGCTGTTAAAGATTTATGTAAACTGTTCATTATATTTCTCCTTTATTTAGTAATAAATTTTCTAAAAAACTATCATTATCTATTTTATAAAAAAAATACGAAAAACGCTAATAATAAGCTATATAATAATCTATTCTCTTTACCCTAACCTCCCACTTTCAACATACAATTATCCATTGTTTTCAGCTTTTAAACATTATTAGAAAATGATATAATATTAATGACATAAATATTTCGAGGTGGAGTATGAAAAAATATATAATGGCAATAGATCAAGGTACTACTAGTTCTAGGGCGATAATTTTTAATAAGAAAGCAGAGATAATAGCGAGTAGTCAAAAAGAGTTTCCTCAAATTTTCCCTCAGTCTGGATGGGTTGAACATGATGCTAACGCAATTTGGAACTCTGTTCAATCAGTAATTGCGGAAGCATTTATCGAAAGTGGTATAAAACCGAATCAAATACATAGTATTGGTATTACAAATCAACGTGAAACAACTGTAATTTGGGACAAAAATACTGGGCTACCCATTTATAATGCAATAGTCTGGCAAAGTAGACAAAGTGCCGATATAGCTAACAAGCTTGTTAGCGATGGTTATAAAGATATGATTCATCAAAAGACTGGGTTAGTAGTTGATGCATATTTCTCAGCTACTAAGATACGTTGGATTTTAGATAATGTTCCTAGAGCTCAACAACGAGCTGAAAATGGAGAACTACTGTTTGGAACTATCGATACATGGTTAGTCTGGAAGCTTACAGGCGGAAAAACTCACGTTACCGACTATACAAATGCAGCTAGAACGATGCTATTTAACATCAAAGATTTAACTTGGGATAAAGAAATTTTAGAAATTCTAAATATACCCGAATCTCTACTACCTGAAGTAAAATCCAATTCAGAAGTATACGGAAAAACTATAGACTATCATTTCTACGGTGGTGAAGTTACAATAAGCGGACTTGCCGGAGACCAACAAGCCGCTCTTTTCGGGCAACTTGCCTTCGATAAAGGAATGATAAAAAATACATACGGTACAGGATCATTCATTATTATGAATACTGGTGAAAATATGGAACTTTCTAAAAATAACCTGCTAACTACTATTGGTTTTGGAATAAATGGAAAAGTTTATTACGCTTTAGAAGGATCTATTTTCATCGCAGGAAGTGCTATTCAATGGTTAAGAGACGGTTTACGTTTAATTAAAAAATCATCTGAAACAGAATCATTAGCTTATAATTCTAAAAATAACAACGAAGTATATCTAGTGCCAGCTTTCACAGGATTAGGCGCTCCTTATTGGAATCCAAATGCTCGTGGAACTATCTTTGGTCTAACGCGTGCTACTTCAAAAGAAGATTTAGTAAAAGCTACATTACAATCTATCGCTTATCAAGTACGCGATATTATCGATACAATGAAAATCGATGCTAATGTAGAAATACCGCTTCTTAAAGTTGATGGGGGCGCCGCTAACAACGATTACCTTCTAGAGTTCCAAGCTAATATTCTAGGTGTTAAGGTGGCTCGTGCTGAAAATCTAGAGACGACAGCATTAGGCGCTGCATTTTTAGCAGGTCTTGCTACTGGTTACTGGAAAAACTTAGATGAACT
>CAURKK010000039.1:0-12658 GCA_963525505.1 uncultured Gemella sp. | reverse complement strand
CCAAATATCCCAGGACAACCAACAAACCCAATTAAATATCCAAACGATCCAACAGATCCAACAAAACCAGGTAAACCAACGGGAACATTACCATATGTTCCAGGATACACACCTGTAGATGGAAATGGCAACCCACTTAAACCAGTAGATCCAAAAGATCCATCAAAAGGATATATCATTCCAGATGTACCATCAAATCCAAGTCAAGATACAGTAATCAACTACGTTGCAAATCCAAAACCACAACCAAATCAAGGTTCACATGCACATGTTACTCCAGGAACGTCAAATGACGACACAACTCCAGTTCAACCAATAGCAAACACTCAAGTTAAGAGATTAGCTAATACTGGAACAGAAGAAACTAACACTGGATTAGCAGGATTAGGATTAGCGTCAGTTGCTGGAATGCTTGCTGCATCAAGACGTCGTAAAGAGAAATAAGATTAAGATATAAAATCATAAAGATAAAATAGTAAGTAATAAAATAAATGGCTTCAAAGCACCCTTGATAATTTTCGAGGGTGTTTTCGTTTGTATTTATAAAGTTTAAAAAGGGGGTTAATTCTGAGTTAGGCGCTTATTTTTATTTGCATAACCTAAGTAATTGAAATAATCAATACCAAGATGTGTTCTTTGTTTACATATTCTCAGCTAGTTATAATATAAACTTTTCACTAGAGTGATTCTCATCGACTTAATTTGACTAGAATTTTCCCACGTGATAAAATATTTATAATTATTAAAGGGAAAGGCTTTTTGGTGTAGTTTTTAGCGCCTAATAGAGCGCCTAATAGAGAGGTATAGTGTATGAATATTATTTTTTGTACCTCACCATTTCAAGTCTTAGTAGCGCGTGAGATTGCTAAGGCTACAGGTGAGGAGTTTTTTGGAATATATTTAAAAATGTCTAATGATAATAGGCAGAAAATATACGCTGATAAAATGAAGGAGTTTTGTGAAGATACTCTATTTATTGATGATAGAGAGTGGCCTAGCGAACTTAGAGAAAAATTGGCGAATATCAAGATTGACAAGTTCTATCTAGCGAGTTTAGATAATCCGGTCGCACACATGATCTTTAATCCTAATTTTATGAGATTATTTACGTTTGATGATGGTAGTACTTCGATTATTGCACCGAACATGTATACCCGATATACGGACAGGGTGGTTGGACCAAATGAAATAACTCTAGAGAAGGTTATAAACTTATCTCAAGGTCACTATACAATATTTGACACTAACACCGTATTTTTAACTGGAAAATTAATAAATATACCTTTCGATACTAAGCCAAAAGATTTCAATAGAGCGAATAATGGAAAAAAAGTAAAGGTCTTTTTAGGACAAGCACTTGGTAATTATATAGACGAAAAAGATATAAAAATTACAGAAAAATTGACGCAGAAGGCTCTGGAGAAACTGGGGGACGTATTATACTTCGCTCATCCTCGAGTTACAGTAAACATAGAAAATGCTGAGACCATCCAGTCAGATAAATGCTTCGAGGAAGAAATTTACGACCTGTTGTCTAACTATGAGAATGTAGAGGTTTATGGTTTTTATTCTACGTCACTACTTCTTGTGAAAGATATTCCTGGTGTGAGTGTTCATTGTTTCAGAACATTCTTAACGACTAATGAGGTGGAAATTCTAAGTAATTACGGTATTGAATCGACAGACTTACCTTTATCGGATACAGCGGTAGATATCGTCATGCCTGTTTATAATCGTGAAAAAACTGTAGGTAATGCGATTGAATCGGTGTTAAAACAAACTCATAAAAATTTCCGATTGATTATTGTTGATGACGGATCGCGTGATGGGACTGAAGAAATATGTAGAAAATATCTAAATGATGGGAGAGTAGTTTATCATAAAGTTCTTCATGGAGGTATATCGAGAGCTCTTAATGCGGGGATTTCGTTAGCGACTGCGGAGTATATCGCAAGACAGGATTCTGATGATGAATGGATGCCGTGGCATTTGGATTTTCTTCTTAATGAACTAGAGTTAAATGACAAGTTAGATATTATTGGTTCGAAAGTTGATGCTGATAAAGCTAAGTTGCAAGGTGGTATTAAAAGAAATGATTTTAATAACCTATCAGGAGAGGAACTATGGTTTAAGTTAGCCTATAAAAATATGTTTAATCACTCTACTGTAATTTACAAAAAATCTGCGGTTGAGGAAGCTGGAGGTTATGATCCAGAGTGTGATGGTTTTGAGGATTGGCATCTATGGGCGCGTATGGTAACGAAAGATAATGCGCTCGTGGTGAACACACTGACTGCCTGCTATGGTTTACCTGAGGAATATAATAAAGGTATGATTTTTAGAAGTAGACTTGCGAAGAGTCGCGGTTTAAGATTAGAGGATGTATTGGAGTAGAAAATGGTTAAAGTATTTACGATAAAAGAGGGGATTCCTCGTAGTATTTATGGATTTGAAAGTAGTCAACTTGCACGTCAAAATATTTTCAAAGAAATAAGTGTTGAGCAAAAAATGGTTTTAACAAATTTAGATAATTTTGTACCTAATTTTGTAGAAACTCTTGAAGGTTTAGGTTTTAAAAACTTCTATCATGTAATTTTTGAAAAATCTGATATAGCTAGAGATAAACCTAGTGTAGATAAAAGTTTTATAGAAAATCTAGAAGATGTTTCAGAAGTGGAATACACTAAAGAAGGTTATGTAGGATTAGTTCACTACAAAGATGGAACTGTAGAGTGTTATACTTCACAACTATTATATAAATATATTCCTAAAGAAGATAAATTTATTCTTTTTAACAAAGATGGAATAGTATTAGAAGGTGATGTTTCTGAGAATTATCATAAATATCACATAAAAGAAACTGGTGCAATAATGTCGCAGTGGCAGTTGGTGAGTGAATACCTAGCGGAAAATTCAACTGCCAATGATAGATTTATTATAGATATGGTTAATGAATATCCTCTGCAGCTAAGGAAGTTTTTCCAAAATACAGGTAGAGAGCTTTTTGCCTATACACATTATAATATTCTTGCTCCATTCATGAAGTTTGTCTTGCAAAATTGGTGCACTAATGTTGTCGCAAGTCCAGTTTTAGAAGAACAATTGGGAAGTGATAAGGTAAGATTTCTACCACCTGTCTATGTAGAAGAAGTTAAAGAAGAAGTATATACAACTGTAAAAGATTGGTGTATAGTTGGTAATATGACGGTTATAAAAAAATGCGAGGTTGCGATAGAAGCATTTAGACGAACACCTGATAGTACTCTTACAATCTATGGTAACTTACCTGATAGATATACGAAGGATAACCTACCCGATAATGTTAAATTTGCAGGTTTTGTTAAAAAAATACCGTATGAAAAACATGAAGGATATATTTCTTGTTCGTTGAGTGAATGCTTCGCTAATTCTGCGGTAGAAGCATCTTCGAAAGGATTAGTCTGTTTTCTTTCTAATGTTGATTTAGGTCATAGATATTACGCGAGTATCTGCGAAAACACGAAAACCTTCAGTTCTTTTGATGAATTATTAGAACTTCTTGCATCATATCAACAAGATGGTGAATATAAGTCTTCGAATTTTGCAAGAGAATACGTGAAGAGCAAAGTGATAGAATACTATAAGAAAGTATTGAAACTATAGTAAATAGATACTTGTTTGAAACAAAAGTTAATGGACACGCTGATGTTAAAACAGTAGAGAAAACAGATTATGATGGAGGTGCAACTCCGTTAGGCCCACCTACGGTCGATATTCCTGAGTTTGAAGGAGGAGTAGTTCTATTAGATTCTCCAATCGTGGATAAACCAGAACTTAAGATTCCAGAACAACCAACTCCAGCACCTAAACCTGAATCAAAACCAACACCGGAAGTACCCGGTAAACCTGTAGTAACTGCACAGGTGAAACGTTTGGCTAACACAGGTAGCGAAACTTCTAATGCAGCGGTATTAGGATTCGGTGCTCTAATTGCAGGAATAGCTTTAGTTGTAAGAAAACGTCAAAACGAAAAGTAATAAGTTTAAAAGATGGTTAATTTCATCGAGCAAACTAGAGAATGTCCTTGGATGAAAATCCAGGGATATTTTTACATTCATATTTCAATTGGTGTTGGTAAATATTTGATAAAATCTACTTATTATGATAGAATTGAAAACGTATTATCTAGTTATTTGCAATGTAACTAAAACGTGTGGTTAGTGATTTTGTATAATAAAAAATTAATATATATAGAAAAAAGAGGAAAATTATGTTTAAAAATACGAAAAAAGAAAAATTTTCACTAAGAAAATATAAAGATGGAAGAACAGATTCAAAATTAATAGGAGCAATAGCGATTCTAGGTATCGCGATGTTAGCTGGAGATGGAACTGCATCTGCGAATGTAAGTTCAGATGGAAAAAATGAAACGGAGCTTGTAAGTGAATTTGAAAAAGTTTCATCAACTGCTAAGACGACTTTTACAGATGATCAAAATCCCGAGAAAAAAGTGACCGTTGATGCTGTGGCTGATATAAGATATAAGCAACCGACTAGAGCAAATCAAAACACAGGGGATGCGGATGGTACAGATTCTGTAAAATTCAAATCTAATGCAACAGTTAATTATCTATTAGAAGATGATAATTCAAAACTAAAAAATTCGAAAAAAGTAGCTGGTGAAGAAGGAACTGTAGCGACACCTTATGATAAAAAAGGAATTGCTTACGATACCGATGGGAAAGATTATCGTGAATCAACTGTAGAAAAAACAGGTACCGCTATAGATGAAGATACAGGTAAAGAAGCGGTAATTAAGGTTAACGATAAAGAATACAAGTGGATTCGCTCAGAAGTAGTAGATGCGAACAAAGCAACTTATCAAAAAACGAAATTTAATGATGTAGAAGCTCCTGTTTCTCCAGAAGGGATGCACAACAATCTAGGAGAAATCAACTACGGAAAAATTACAGGAAAAGTGTATTTAGTTGAAGAAACTTCAGATGGGCATTATGGGAAATTCGTCGAAGCTAATGGAGTAACTAGTGATGAAGATGCTGTTGCGAAATGGAAAAATGGTCAAGCAACAGCTAAAGATTTCACGAAAGAAAATGTGACTCTTAAAGAAGGTGATACTATCCTTGTGATGGATAGAGATACTTATGCTCATGGAAGTGGTACGAGAGTTGTTAATATAGCAGAGTATAGACGAGAAAAAATTCTTGCGAAACCTACATATAATTATACTGAAGGTTTTAATAGAACAGAAGGGATTCCAGGGAAGCCGACTTATGCCTTTTGGATGCAATCGATAACAGGAGAATTTCCAACTATTGGGGATGACTATATATTTGGTACAGCTGATGATGGGAAAGTGAATTTAAAAGATGAGAATATTCTATATTATAATAATATTTCTAAAAATTTACCTCCAGGAATAACAGATTCAAAAAACCATCAATTTAAAAATGAATCGTTACAAGAAATTCTAGAAGCGATGCATGCTGAAATATATGGGGTATTAGAATATTTTGACCGTAATGTGAAAAATGAAACTGATAGAAAAGAGCTTCAAGCAAGAAGGGAAGAGTTGGCACAACATATTACAAATACTATTAACATGATTAAACAAAATCAAATTAAAGTATTATTGGAATCTGAAAATGGATTAATGTTCTCTCAAGGGAATCCAGAAGTTCTGAAAAAATTGAAAACTCAGATTGAAGAAACTCAAAGTGTATTAAGCGATTTAGAAATCTCATTGGGAACGACAGTAGAAAAATTACCGGAATATAATAGATTGAAAAATGTAACGCTGACGAAAAAAGGGGTTTTAAAATACTCTAGAGCGAATGGGTTCCAATCTGGTTTTATTAATTCGTACTATAAAGATGCAGAACCAGAACATTATAGTGATTGGGAAAAAGTATATCCTGATATTGAAATAAGAGAAGATTCTGTTTATGTTAATAAAGGGGCAGTGACAATCTCTGATGATTTAAGTAATATTAATGTCGTTAATAATGATTTAACTACTAATGAGACTGAATTTACTAAGAGAGACATAACGGCTAAAGAAGAAACGGATTATAAAGTTAAAGAAATAATTACTCCGATTCGTGCTTATAAAGTTATGGGAGAAGGGGAAACAGTTGTAAATCATTATTATAGATTAGTAACAAAACAATCAGATAATCCTGTGAAACCAGAAAAACCAAGCTGGACGTTACCATTAGATGCACCTAAAAATGAAGTGCCAGAATATGAGGGGGGAGTTTCCTCGGCAGAGCCGCCTATATTAGAGATTCCTGAATTTAAAGGAGGAGTTCCATCGGATAGACCAACTATATTAGAAGTACCTAAGTATAGGGGTTCGATTGAGGAACTTATACCGAATCCTAAAGAAAAACTTAAAGAGTTACCGACTGTAGAAGATCTTGAGGAACATATTGTTACGCTAAATGTAGAAAATAGAAAAAAATCAGAGCGATTACCGGATACTGGTGATACTTCGTCAGATGTTGCTACACTAGGGTTTATGTCGATGTTAGCGGTCTTAGTTACGAGTATGAGAAAACGTCGAAAAGAAAAATAAGTTTAAACTATATTATGTAGTTTGAAAACATGAAAATAACTCGAAAATCAACTTTCAAAAGAGGGTTATTTTTGAGTTGTTTTTTTATTTTAAATTTAGTGTAGTAGTCATTAGATGAATTGTTTATTTGATAAATAATTAGATATTTTATTATGGAATAAATGTTAGGTTGTATTTTTTTTTATCACGAGAAAGCTTATAAATTTGGTGGATTACTTGCAGCAGCAAGACGCCGTAAAAACAAAGAAGATTAAAAATAACTGAGAAATTTCTTAGTTAGAATAAGACCCACTTTCAATATTGTCGGAAATGGGTCTTTATAAGTTTATGATGTGAAAGGATAGAATGGAAATATTTTTTGTATTGAGGTAGAAATTAGAAAAAAATGTGCTTATAGAGTATAATAAAGCTGTGAAGAAAACATGAGAAAATGAGAAAAGGAGATGTTAAATATGGAAAAAGTACAAGGTGACAATGCTCGTTTATTGAGTAATTTATCGGTGAGCATGAAGGAAGTAATAGAATTCATGAAGAAATTGCAAGAGTTACCTGAAAAAAATATATTAATGATAGAAGTAGAGTACTATTGCAACAACTGTAATAGTTACTTTAATGACGAAAGTAGCGGTTATGACTATCCAACTTGCCCTTATTGTGGTTCGGATAATGTTTCTGACTTCTAAGAAATTATAAAACATATGCTCCTAAAAAAGAACAGAAAGTAAATGTTTACTCTCTGTCCTTTTGAATAGTTCATTAATTAAGGTTGTATACTAAATAATAGAAGATCTAAGCAACAAATTGTTGCCTAGATCTCATTTCTTATTTTTCTCTAAGATTCGGATTTACTTGAGAACCTTAATTAACAGCAATCCCAGTTGAATAGTACATCTTCGAAGTCTAAGTTTGCTAATTTTTCTTTGTTTATAAAGAAGTTTGCAACTCCTGAATCGCCCCACATAATCAGATTATCTTTTGTGTTTGGATTCCACTCACTTTCTATTTGAAGTAACATTGTATCGTATGCTTCTTTATTCTCAGGGTCACGAGGGTCCCATTGAACAAATGTCGGATAACCACCGATCGCGTGTTGAACTCCTTCGAAAGCTTTGAATAGAGTTTCGTAGACTTCTCCGTCAAGATCTTCGTATAAATCTTCAACTTTTTCATCAGGGAATAACTCGTGGATAGCATCTTTTGCGGTGTCCTCGAATAAGAAATCTGTAGATGTAATTGTAGAAGTTCCTTTGTTGAATGTTAGTGCAAATGATGCAGTTTTCTCTTGGAATGGAGAACGTTCTTCATCGTTATCTTCGCTTGGAAGATGATATTTACTTAACACGTCTCCGTTTGTTATGTTTTCATCTATATCTTTGATATATTTTACGACATTAGTTCCTTTAGAATCTAATCCGAAAGAATCATCGCGTGAAATCCAGAATTGTAGCAATCCCTCTTTTGGGTAGATGTCATTTTCTGGTAGTTCGGTACAGTTGATTTGGGCTAGTAGAGCTAGTTGATTGCCTTCTGCATCTACTGGAACCTCAACGTCTTGTGCGATGTAGGGAACTCCTCCGAATTTACTAGTTTTAACATTAAGACCTCTATCTCCATTGATAGAAATTCCGATATATTCTTTTGTTTGTTCATTTTTAATTTTTTCTATAACTTTATTAATATTTTCGATTGTAATCATACAGCCCTCCGGTATACATGAGTATAGATAAACATTCTATACATATCTATTTGTTCATTGTATTTGTGGTGATTGTATAAAATTATACTAAAAGTGCTTGCTTGATTGTCATTAGGCTAATTTTAAACTATATTTCATTGTATATGAAATGTAAGGTTTTGTGTACAAAATTCCACGTTTTTATTCTAACATACGACTTGTTGGTGGTCAATAGAGTTAAAGATTTTCGTTGTAAATATGTATATAAAGTATTGTTTAATAAAATATAGAGGTGATGATTTTAGCAGTTCGAGATTTATTTTCGGGGGTATTTTTAATTACTGACAAATAAATGAGTAATGATACTATGAAAGATTTTAAAAATAGTAAATAAGGACATAGATACCTACATGGAGAGTGGTATTTTTTATGTTAGTTATCTAATAAAAATTTTTCACAAACTCCCTTAATTTGCTTGTGTAACCTATATGCAGTCGTCAACGAAACGTTAATAGCTTTAGCGGTTCTTTTTATATCTAAAGTTTTCACATATTCACAGAAGAATATTAATTCTTGATTGTTTAAATTATTTTTTAGATACTCGAACAATTGTATATACAAATAATCGTAATTATCATCGGTCGAATCTAAAATATTGTTATCAAAAATGTCCAAAGGTATACTTTTATTTTTATTCCTATAACGTATTTCATCAATCAATTTTCTCTTGATTGTAGTAAAAGCAAATCGATCAAAATCTTTTTCGTCAATTCCTCCATCATTAAGAATTAAGAAACTGACAAGAAGCCCTTCAAGACCATAACTGTAGAATTCATGATGCAATTTTTTCGGAATATGAACTTTATATAGAGCTTTTGTTATTAACTCCTTTTTTTCCTCCAGTAATTGATAGAATATCTCGGTATCTTCTTCGTTTAAGTACATTTGTTTATATTTCATATAAACTCCCTCCTAATTTACACTCTCCTTGTAGGTATCTCTATAAAGACGATATACAAATTAATTAAGAAGAACAGGTGATATATTTACATTAATAAATATATAAATAATTATCCCCCCCTTTACGAAATATCCCTCTCACTATATATAGTGCATTTTTTCACTATTTGTAACAAGTTTTGTGTAATATTTCACACAAAGTTCACAATGTTACAATTACTCGATTTTATATTTTGTTAATATTTTAGCGAGTTTTTTTAAAATTTTTTTACGATGACGGCTAATGTGCATAGCATTACTGTGTTCCCTAGTAGCTATACTGCGCATAGATTCCTCTTCAACATAAAGATTAAAAAGAAGCAGTTGATCCTCTACAGATAAGGTAGCTAAAGCATTGTAGAGTGCATTGCAAATATCATCCGTTATAACTATTTCATCAGGTAGTGGACGGGTGTCTTTTATTAGGTTTTCTCCGTCGTTCTCCTCAGTGTCAAATGCATAATAATGAATAATCTCTTGCTCGGCATCCTTCATAGCAGCGCGTCTTTCTTTATAGCTCATATACCTAATTGCTGAGAAAACCTCATCCGAAATGTCTACTGTCGTATTTTTGTCAATCTTATATTGTTTCATAAGTACCTCTCCTTTATAAGAAAATTAGTAAAGGGGGAAATGAGGGAGTAATGATTATAACAAATTTACAGAAAAATAGTAAAGTGTAAACTGATACGGAGGAGTTTCTGAAAAATCAAAAGAAAAAGGTGCCATCAGAGACAAAGAAGGGAACCTGAATCCAGGGTTTCAATACGATATGTTATCACCAGAACTAGATATTTCTAAATATGTAGAAATAGTAACTGATTCAGATTAATTGTAGCGAGAAAATAGTCTACTGATTTTCATATAAATAATTAGGGGGGTAATTTATGGAAGTTTTAAAAATAGAATTTAAAGTAAAAGAAAATAGAATATATTCATATGGTTTAGATGGTTTATAAGTTAGAAGAGATAGAAGCTGTAAATCTATTAGAAACAAAGGAAAAAGATAATGAAAAGTACTAGAATAACTTAGGAAATTACTAGACTATTCTTTGGAAATTTGGTAAAATATATTTTGTAGATTATATAATTAGGTTTATTGTCTAAAAAGTTATTTATTGTAATTAATTATCTTATTATAAAAAATTTATTAGGAGGAAGTTAAATGGTAGGAAAAAATAATAAGTACTTAAAAACTACTAAAGAAGGTACAAAAGTAGAATCATATTCTATCAAAAAATTCAAAGTAGGTGCAGCGTCAGTAGTTATAGGTGCGAGCATTTTTCTTGGTGCAGGAGCTGTAGCTCAAGCATCTGAAGAGGTGTCTAATGATACGACAACAGATAATACGACAAATGCAGGGGATAAAGCGGAAGGAGCGCCAAAAGCAGAAGCAAAACCAACTGTAGAAAACACTAAAGAAAGTGTTGCAGCAGGGGTAGCTGGGAAATTAGGGGCAGAAGCACCTAAAGCAGAAGCAAAATTAGATACAGCTATATTAGAAAATTACATCAATAAAATCTCAGCTAATCTTGAATCTGGAAAATACGCTGGAAAAACAGATGAATCTGTAGCGGTATTAAAAGCAGAATTAGAAAGTGCAAAAGCAACATTAGCAAAAGCAACTACACAAAAAGAATTACAAACAGCATACAACAAACTTGTAATGACTGTTAACTCAAAATTAAGAAACAAACCAGTTGAAAAAAAAGATATACCAACAGTAGATGCTACAAATGGTAAAGAAACTGTAGGTAAGAAAGCAGAAAATACAGAGAAAAAATCTGATTCTAACTCAATTGAGAATACAGGGTCTAATGATTCACGTAATGGAAAAGAGTTAGATGGAAATAATGCTTTCCGTACAGAAGCTGTTACGAATAAGAAGCCAGTTGGGAATATTCCGTTTTCTAATGCGGCTACAAAAGATATTTATGTTTATAAAGGCGAAGTAACAAACATTGAATTATCAGCAACAGATGATTCTGGAAAACTTAAGGACATTCGTATAGCTGAGGGTTCAAGAGGAATTGATGCTACTGGGGCTGCTGGTGGTAAAATAAATAACCAGTATGGACTAACGTTCTCATCTCAGAGAAATGAAACTAATGGAATTGTAGCGACACAAGATAATCCTGCTAAGGTAACTATTACGGGGACAGTATCGGTGCCAAATAAACCAACTTATACAGGTAAGTTAGTGACACGTTATCTAGTCGCTGAAGATTTAGATGGGGCAGTATTCTCAGAACCTAGTGGAAATAAGGAAAATGCGAATCCACTACCAGAAGGCTACTTTAAGTTATGGGTTCGTGAACAAACTCAAAAATATGATATTCAAGCACAAACAAATGAAGCTGGTAAGATTGCTGTTGCTGATGTAAACAATCTTTCTCAAGCTGATTTCGAGAAAATTAAAAATAATATAAAAATTACTTATAATACAGCAGACGATGCAAGATTGCTTGATAAAAACGGTAAATTAGTAGAAAATGCTTCAAACTACATTGACACTGTAACGAAACAAGGAGATCAGATTGTTGTTACTTATAAAGACGGCTCAACAGATTCTGTTGCTTTAACTAGTGTTTTACGCAATAATCCTCTACCTACAGTAAAAGTGCCGTATTCGAACCAAGCAGAGAAACAAGTTTATGTTTATACTGGTGAAAATACAGACTTGACATTCAAAGCAACAGACGATACTACAGTTAAAGATATGTACTTGCGTGGACCTGGAGATGTTAACTGGAATAATACTGAAGCTTTTGGATTCACAACAGGTAAGATTGATAATGGTGTTGTTACTGGTAAGGGTACAATTTCTGATAACAAACAGGAAGCAACCATTAAAATGACAGGTGAAACTAATCTGAAAGCGGGTCAACAATGGACAAGTTTTGTTGTTGCTAATGACAATGATAACTTTAGTTCAATGCCAGCAGATCGTAACTTTAACGCTTTAGATATTGATCCTGATGCAAAATCTAAACCAGGATATATTCGTTTTGTCGTTAAAGATCAAACATCTAAATACGATATTACTGCACCGACAGAAAAAGTTGCAGTAGCGGACCCAGACAATGTAACTGAAGCAGACTTAGCGAAGATTAAAGAAAAACTAAAACTTGAGTACTCTAACAACAATGATGATGCGAACTTAGCTGATAAAAAAGGTAAGAATGTAGATGATAAAGATTCTAGAATCAAATCAGTAACAAAAGATGACCAAGGAAATCTTGTTGTAACGTATAAAGATGGTTCTACAGATAAACGTAAATTATCAGAATTTGTACGTAAAAATCCTGCTCCAACAGTAGAACTTCCGTACTCAAACTTAGCTGAGAAGCAAATCTATGTTTATACTGGTGAAAATACAGACTTGACATTCAAAGCAACAGACGATACTA
>CAURKK010000038.1:0-12722 GCA_963525505.1 uncultured Gemella sp. | reverse complement strand
GAACAGATAAAAAATTCTTCGATAAAAAAGGTCGTAGAATGCAAAATAAATAATTGTAAAAAGAGATATTACCCTTTTGTTAATATCTCTTTTTTATTGGAAAAATTACAAAATATAGAGTATTTACTAATTTTCTTATAGAGTAATTTTCTAATTTGAGGTATAATTATTAATGAAACGTTTTAAAAATGAAAAATATAATGTATTTCTTATATTATATGATGTATTTTAATTTTTTAATTATAACAAAAAATTAAAAAGAGGGGAATAAAATAAATGAAAAAATTAGGTATTATATTAGTATTGTTATGTGTATCGATTTGCACTTTTTTATTATTTTATGGAGATACAGCATTACAAAAATGGCAAGAATATAATTTTCAATCACAAGTTAAAAAAACTATTGCAGCAGGAGACAAATTAGATTTAGCAAAAGATAGTAGTGTGAAAAGTGGTTGGATAGGGGATAATTATGTTAAAGTGTATTATCCAAATTCTAATTCTGTTGAGGCAACAGAGATTAAGAAAAGTTTAGAAGAGCAAACTAAGGGATTAGTTGAAGATAAACTTGATTTTAATAAAGATATTAAAGAGATAACTTTTTATGGTAGTAAAGAGAAGGAAGCTGCATTTGCCAACGTGACAGAACTATCCCTAGAGAAAGTTTCGCATAAAATTAATAATAAAGAAGTAGAAGCTGCTTCATCAAAAACTTTATTAAGTTATTACTTAGGTAAAGACGGGAAAGAATTTAGCCTTTCAAATCTTTTCAGCTCGCCTGATGAAGCTAAACAGAAATTTTTATCTAAAATTAAACAACAATTAGCAGTAAAAGGTTTGTCAGAGGAGAAGAATAAGGAAGTCATTACCACGCTTCGAGATAAAGATATGGCAACTTGGAAATTCACATATGATGAATCTAAATTTAATATAAATATAGAACCTATAGTATCAGATGTTAGTTCAGTAGAAGTTTCTATAAATGATGTATTTAAATATATCGAAGAAGCTTATCTTAAAGGTGAAGACTTAGAAAAGTATAAGACTTATATTAAGAAAAGAACTAGAAAAGCAGTCGCCTTAACTTTCGATGATGGTCCTAGTCCAAAAACGACGCCTGTAGCATTAGACTTATTGAAAAAATACAATGCTAAAGGAACATTCTTTATGGTAGGACATGCTGTTGAAGGTAATGAAGATATTATTAAGAGAGTTATTGCTGAAGGTCATCAAATAGGAAATCATTCTTGGGATCATCCGGTACTAACAAAAATAAGTTTAGAAAAAGCTAAAAGTCAGATTAATGATACAACAGCAGCGTTGAAAAAAGCGAGTGGATTAGATGTTCATATTATGCGACCACCATACGGAGCAATAAATGGTGCTATTCAGGCAGCGGTCGATCAATCATTTATTCTTTGGGATGTAGATACACTAGACTGGAAAAATCGTAATACTGCTTCTATAATGAAAGAAGTTAGAAAAGCACAACCAGGATCAATTATCCTTATGCACGATGTTCATCAGACAACTATTGATGCACTACCATTAATTTTACAGTATTTAACAGAACAAGGTTTTGAGATGGTTACTATTGAAGAGCTTATGGGTGATCAATTAGAACTACATCAATCTTATACTAATAGAGAATAATATTTAAACAGAGTGAAATTCTATGGGAATTACGAATCTTTAGAATTTTACTCTGTTTTGTTTAGGGTATATAATTAGTGTTGTTTCAAGTATACTTTATTTATTTTTTAGTAAATTTGATGTAGAATAGAGTTAAAGGATATATTAAATAATTTTGTGAGGTGATTATTATGAAAGTTGAGTTAGTTTCAGTGGGAACAGAGTTATTATTAGGAGATATAGTAAATACGAATACTGCTTATCTATCAAAAGAACTAGCTTCATTAGGGATAGGTGTTTACAATCACACGACAGTAGGTGATAATAGGGAAAGGTTACTTAAAACGTTAAAAAATGCATTTTTAGAAAATGATACTGTTATTATTACAGGTGGCTTGGGACCAACTGATGATGACATAACTAAGGAATGTGCAGCTGAATTTTTTGGTAGAGATTTTTACTTCCATGAATATTCTTGGGTGAAAATACTAGAGAGATTAACAAGAGCTGGAAGAACTGTCATTACAGAAAATAATAAAAAACAAGCTTTGATTCCTGATGGTGCAATAGTATTAGAGAATTTCTGTGGGACAGCACCTGGTATTATAATTGAAGAAAATAATAAACGTATTATATTATTACCAGGTCCTCCTCGAGAGATGAGAGATATGTTTGAAAAAAGTGTGAAACCATATTTAGAAAAATTTAGTAATACGAAATTTATTTCTAAGTATGTAAGATTCTACGGAATTGGAGAATCGTTATTAGAAACGAAGATAAAAGACATAATGGATAGTCAAACTAATCCAACATTGGCACTATATGCAAAGACAGGAGAGGTATTATTACGTATAACTGCTAGTTCTGAAAAAGAGTGTGAATGCGAAAAATTAATATCAGACCTACTCAATGAAATAGAAAGTAGAGTTGGTGAATATATTTATCTAGTAGGTGATGAGAACGTCTCTAGCTCTCAAACTGAAATGAATAGTGTAGTAGCAAACTTATTAGTTGAGAATAATTTTACTATTTCTATAGCTGAATCATTGACTGGTGGTAAAATAACTTCGATGTTAGTAGAAAAAAGCGGAATTTCAAAGTCATTACTTGAGGGAATAGTATGCTATTCTAATGATTCTAAAGTCAGAACTTTAGGTGTTAAGGAAGAATCTTTAGAAAAATATGGTGCTGTTAGTGAAAAAGTGGCAGAAGAAATGGTATTAGGTGTTGCTAAACGAATGAATAGTGATTTTGCAATTGCAACAACAGGAATAGCAGGACCTAATAGTGATGAAAGTGGTAAGGCTGTTGGACTAGTGTATATAGGAATTTATGCTTTTGGTGAAGTGAGTGTAAAAAAATGTATTTTTACTGGAGATAGGGAGTTAATCCGCTATAGAACAAGCATTGAAGCACTTGATGAAGTAAGGAAAATTATTTTAAAAAACTTATAGTTTTTACTTGTAAATTTTAAAACTATTTTGTATAATATGTATTAATAAAAAAAAGATATTTAAGGAGATTTTTATGTATACGATGAATTTATCTAGTTTGGAGTCGCCGGATCCCAGGTACGGGCAAGATGATGAATATTCCCAGGACTTCAATACTGAAATAGACTATGAAGACGAAATTTTATCAGATTATGCTGATGAAAGTTATAATGAAGTAGAGTTTTTAACTCCGGAAGAGGAGTTTTTAGACTACTCTAATGAGATGTTCCTATATAAGGAGTATTCGTACGATTTTGCAGATGATTACGAATATGATGAAGTTAGTATATCTAATGATCAAATAATGTTAGAAAATATAAGCGAAGCTTAATATAATATTGAGAAAGAAAAAATGGACCTATAAGTGTTTTCACTTATGGGTCAATTTTATGATATTATTTATTTTTAAGTTCTAGTTTGTTTGTAATAGTTAAAACAAATATTCATGATTTATAGTGAATATAAATGTATTTAGTTTTATTTAAACAATTTTTTATATAATAGTTATTAAAGAATATGATATAATAAGTAATAGTAAAAAGATGAAAGGAGGAGAAATATTGAAATATTGTAAATTGATAGCTTCAGGTTTATTATGTTTAGGTTTTGCAACTATGGGTGATTCTAAAATAAAAGCTGATTACTTTACAGATTATAACACAACAGTAACAGATACCATTTTTAGAGAAAGTATATTTAATTTTGATATTTTCAATAACAATAGAAACTATTCTCTTCCTGAAATAAAAAATAGTGTAATACAGAGTAATATGGAAGAACTTGAATATAATGCTGAATTACTTAGCTATAAAAAGAATTCATATAATTATTTGATTTTTTATTCATTAGATGATAACAATATCCCAAAAGAGATGTTTAGAATCCAGTTGAAAAAGAGTGGTAATGGGAAAATAGTGGATAAAAGTTTACTTAAACTTTTTGCTCCGAATACTAGAATTATAATGAATGTAATGACATATGATATTGATAATAATGGAAATATTAAAAACTTAGAATATTCAAAATCTAGTAAAGTATATTTCACTAAAAAGCAAATTAATCTTGTAGTTAGTGAAGGAAATAAAGAGGTAGTAAATAAAATTATTGAAATTAGAAATGTTCCTCAGGATGATAAAGTTTCAGTTTATCCTTATGAGTTAGAACAGTATTACACTCCTGATAAATATTATAGTTATAAGAAGTCCAGTATTTTGATAGATGGAAAAGAATTGAATTCAGAAAATATTGAAGTTCCATACGTAGCTAAAAAAATTGAAGTAAAATTAGCACAAGATAAAGAATACTGGAATAAGGTGACTATAGAGTATCCTTCTGAATTGAAAAAAGATAACAATGAGTATCTAATTAAACAGGGAACTACTTTTTTAAAATTTGTTAAAGAAAATGAGATTAAAGATGTTATTGCAAAAAATGATAATTATGTATTTTCTGGTTATTATTTAGATGATAAAGAATTAGTAGATTCTCAAGTTCTTGGGAATGATATTAAAATTATAGCCAAATATAATACTAAAATTGTCTTGGATAATGGAGTTTCTAAACAAGAAACAACTTTATTAACTGGTCAAAAATTAAGTGAAATAGATACTAAGTTCTTTAGTAAAGAAAAATATCATGTGGAAAGTTATACTGTTGTTGATACTAGTGATAGTTCAAAGGCTACGAATGTGAAAGATTTGTCGGAATTAAAAGTTGACAAGAGCGTTATAATTAAAGCTAATTACAAAGAAAATGTCAATACTATTAAAATTCGTCAAGATGATTACAACAAGCGTTTTGGTAAGGTTGATGATAGTATAAAAGATAAGGATATAGAGTGGCCAGAAACAAAAAAAATTGGAGAGTTATTTTCTGAGTTACGTAAAAAGATTAAACCTAGTACAGGATATGAAGTATTATTTAGATCAAATAAAAAAGTTATAAATAATGATGAATATATTACTTCTGAAACTGTTCTAGAAATTTACTTTAAAAAAGTAGATAGTGAATGGGTTAATGTGAAGTTTGTAGGTAGAGGAATAGATAAATTTTTATCTGATGGTCAAGATGTACTAGTGGGGTCTAGAATTGATAGTATGATTAACTTACCTACAGCCACAGGAGTAACAGATCAAGAATTTTTAGGATGGCAGGCGAATAGTGATTATTTAGTAGCTGGAGAGAATTCAGAGAAAATTAGAGTATCTAAAAATAAACTTCTACAAACTAATGAATTAGGTGCAGTTGTTACTGAAAAAGGAAAAAATATTGAATTTAATGCTGTTTATAGAAAATTATTCAATGTTAAATTTGAAAATACTTTTGCCGGTAGTATTAGTTTTTCAAAAGATTCCTCTAATATACTACGAGTAGATGAGTTTAATAGTATTGGTGATGCTACAAAAAATAATAAAATACTAGTAATTCCTAGATCAGGTTACTCATTATCTCACTTTATCGCTAATAAAACTGTAAAAGTAAATATGGATAAAGGAACTAGAGAAATATTTACAGGTCAGAAGATTGAAGAAAACGAATTGTATAATATTGTTCCTACTTCAGATTTAAAAATTACCCCAGTATTTAAATTAGGTGTAGTTTCAACTTCTCTTGAAGAGATGATAGAAAATAGTAAGATAAAAACTGTTGAAGATGCATTGGATCTAAAATTTGAATCAACAGAAAATATTAGAAAAATCTTAGGACCATTATATTATTTAAGGTAAAAAGAATGATATTAAATATGAGATAATAAAAGGATGTTTATCTGTGTTGAGCAGAGGTAAGCATCCTTTTATTTTGTTTTAAAACTATTTTTTTTGAAACTTGTTATTGTATTAAAAAAATTTAATATATATAATGAAATTATTTAGTGTTATATTTGCATAGAGGTTGATTTTAAAAATTTTAAAAAAATAATATAAATAATATAATTAAATCTTTCTAAAATAGTTATTTACTTAAGAGTAATACAATAATAGTTGGTATATATCATAGGGGAATTATTTAGTGTCCATATTAATATAGACATTAAATAGTATTTTAAGTTTTATGAAAACGTATTATAATATAAATATGGAGGGATGAGGATGATAAGAAAATTAGAAAATCGACAAATAGAATTGTTACTGATATTAAAAGAAGCAGAAGATTTTTTACCTGTACATGTTATTGCAGAAAAAATGGGAGTATCTACTAAAACGGTTTACAGGGATATAGAAAAAATAGTTAAGAATGTAAAAGAGGTTAAGTTACTAAAAAAACAAGGTAGTGGTATAAAAATTTTATTTTCAAATTTTCTTATAGAAAAAGTTCCTCAAAAACAATTGGTTAAGTATTCTTTAGAAGAACGTCGAGTTAATATATTGTATTATTTATTAATAAATTCAAAAAAGTATACATCTATTGAAGAATTATCTGAAATGAACTTTGTAGGAAAATCTAGTATTGTAAATGATTTAAATTATTTAGAAGATAGACTTGCTAATGAAAATATGAAATTAAAAAAAACAAGATTAGGAACTAAAATAATCGGTGATGAAAAAAATATTAGGAAATACATAATGAATTTAATTCGAGATTATTCATTTACAGAAGATGGAAGCAAAGAAGAATATTATTCTGATAGAATTGAAAAAAATACATTAATAGAACTATCTTCTAAATTTGATTTTAAAAAAATAGAATTAGTTGAAAGAATTATATCTAAACACGAAAAAAATCTTCCATATACAATAGGTGATTTGTATTATATTAATTTAGTCGTTCATTTACTTATTGCAATAGAAAGAATAAATAGTGAAAATTATTTAGAAAATAATGGATTTCCTAATATAACTGATAAAAAATTCTATTATGAAGCTGAAAGTATAGCAGCTGATATTGAAAATGAATTCTTCATAAGTTTACCACCAAATGAAATTTATTACATCTATCAGTATCTCGTTAGCATGGGAGTAGGGAATTTAAATAATGATGTTGATTTTGAGGTGAATGAAGAACTTGAAAATATTGTTAATGAATTTCTAAAAGCTGTTTCTAATACAAATAATAAGGTAAACGAAAATAGAGATAATATTTGTTATTTATTTATACTACATATCAGAGCATTAATGAGGCGATTAAAATATGGAATTAACATTAAAAATCCCTTGTTAAATAAAATAAAAGAAGACTATTCGAAACAGTTTTCTGATGTGAGTGTATTGGCAAGAAAAATATTATCAGAAAAAATAAGTGAAGATGAGATAGCGTATTTAACTGTATATACTGAATCAATATTGAAATTGAATAATTTAAAAACAAAAGTAGTATTAGTCTGTAATAGTGGTTTTGGTACATCTCTATTTTTAAAAAAAAGGATAGAAGATAAGCTTAAAAATATAGAAGTAGTAGATGTTGTATCTACTAAAGATATAAAATTTTATGATTTAAGTAAAATTAGTTTTATAATATCTACAGTAAAATTAGAAAGTAAACAAGATGCTGTTTTCGTAAATGTTATGCTAAGTGATGAAGATATTCAGAATATTAACAGAAAGGTGTATGGTAATGGCAATGAAGTTTAGAGTGTTTAATAATGAAAAAAAAGTAAGGTTAGAAGATATATATATTGATGTAGCAAGATATTTAGAAAGTAATTCATGGATATTTTCAAAGCAAATATTTTTGAAGGATTTGGAAGCAAGAGAAGAATTAGGTTGTATAAAGGTAGATAAAAATTTTTATTTACCACATTTAATAAATAATAATATTAAAGAAAATATAGTAGTAAGAGTAGATAATTTTGAAGATGATATATTGTTTATTTTGATAAAAGAGAATGACAAAGAAGCTGAAGATAAGGCTAAAAATATAGTAAGAAATCTTTTAATAGAAAATAAAAGAAATATCATATTAAACAGTAATAAAAAAAATTTTGAAGAGATTTCAAAGTATGTGTAAAGGAGGTTTTTATATGTTAGATGAAATGTTTTCGGAAGATAATATATATTTAGGCGTTGATGGAAATAATTTTTTTGAAGTTTTAAATAATGTTTCAAAAGAACTAAACAAGAAAAAATATATAAATGATGGGTATATAGAATCTGTTATAGAAAGAGAAAAAATATTTCCTACAGGACTTGAGTTTCCTAAGTATTGTATAGCTATTCCACATACCGATTCCAAATATATAAAAAAAGATGCAATAGCCATAGTTAAACCAAAACAGAGTGTAATATTCAGGGATATGGCTACGAATTCAAAAGATCTTGAAGTAAATATTTTTCTGTTACTACTAATTAGTAAAAATGAAAATCAAGTAAAAGTACTATCAAGTGTTATAAAAAATTTTTCTGATGAAGATTTTTATAATAAAATCATACAGAATAATGATAAAAAGAAAATTTTAAATATTATAAAAAATAAGGAGATTTAAGAAAATGACAAAAAAAGTATTAATTGCATGCGGTGCAGGAATAGCAACATCAACAATAGTTGTATCTAGAGTTGAAGAATTGATAAAAAAACATAATCTTGATGTAGATATTAAACAAATTAAAATAGTAGAAGCTGCTGGTTTGCAAAATGAAGCAGATTTGATAGTGTCAACTACAATTTTACCAACTACTTACTCAATTCCAAGTATAATTGCAACTAACTATATTATGGGAATTGGTGAAGAGGAGTTAGACGAAGAAATTTTAAATCACTTAAGATAATTTTTAAAAAAATAAATAAAGGAGAAAATTTATGCAAAAATTATTAGAAATTACGAATTATATATTAGGTTTAGGGCCTACTGTAATCTTACCAATAGCAATCTTTATTTTAGCTATCATATTTAGAGTACCTGTTGGTAAAGCTGTACGTAGTGCACTAACAATAGGTATTGGTTTTGTAGGGATTAATCTAGTTGTTGGTATCTTAACTACTAACTTAGGTCCTATCACAGAACAATTGGTAGAAAAATATAGTATTTCATTAAGTACTATTGACGTTGGTTGGCCAGGTGCAGCAGCAGGATCTTGGGCATCACCTGTAGCAGCAATTCTAATTCCTATATGCGCTTTAGTGAACGTTATTATGATTGCATTAAAATTAACTAGAACATTGGATATTGATATTTGGAACTATTGGCACTTTATTGCAGCTGGAGCAACAGGATACATAGTATCAGGAGGTTCATGGTCATTCAGTATTTTATGTGCTGTTCTATACGAAGTAATGGTATTACTAATGGCAGATAGAACTCAAAAAATGGTTCAAGATGTATATGGTCTAAAAGGTATCTCATTACCAACAGGATCTACGGCAGCGTTCGGGTTTGTAGGAATTCCAATTGGTTGGCTGATAGCTAAAATTCCAGTTATTAAAGATATCCATATAGACTCTGAAACAATTCAAAAACGTTTTGGTATCTTTGGTGAACCAATGGTAGTAGGTACATTCTTGGGTATTATTTTACAAGCGTTAGTTAACTGGAGAGATGTTGGTTTAGTATTAAAAACAGGTATTGCAATGGGAGCGTTCATGTTATTAATGCCTCGTATGGTTAAATTATTAATGGAAGGATTAATTCCAATTTCTGAATCTGTACGTGATTTTATGAAAACACGTTACAAAGGTAGAGACCTATACATTGGTCTTGACGCTGCGGTTTCAATTGGACATCCATCTAATATTTCAACAGGATTAATCTTAGTTCCAATTACATTACTATTAGCAATTATTATTCCTGGTAACAAAGTTTTACCATTCGGGGACTTAGCTACTATCCCGTTCTACGTATCATTCATCGTAGCAAGTAGAAAAGGGAATATCTTCCACTCAGTATTAGCTGGAACAGTGGTAATTGCTTTATCATTACTTATGGCAACAGACTTCATCGGAGTTCATACTCAAATGATGCAAGGATTAGAACAATATAGTCATGGACATACAAGTTTAAGTTCATTAGACATGGGTGGTAACTTCTTTAACTGGGTTATCCTAAAATTCTCACAATTATTTTATTAAAATTTAATTGTTAATAATAAATTTCTATGGCACCATAGTTCTATAATCTTTAGTAGAAAGTAGTTGATTATGGTGCCGTATTAATTAGAAAAGAGAGGTATATAAAATGAAAGCTTCGGTTATGTATGAGCATAAAAAATTTGAATATAAAGAAATAGAGGAGCATAAGTTAGGTGAAAATGATGTAAGAATAAAAGTTCATTCTTGTGGAATATGTGGCTCAGATATTCATAAGATGCAAACTAAATGGAAATATGGGTATCCAGCAGTAATTGGTCATGAATACTGTGGAGAAGTAGTTGAATTTGGAGATAAGGTCACAAAATTTAAGAAAGGTGACAGAGTTGTCTGTGTTCCTTTTATGCCATGTAATGAATGCGAATATTGTAAACAATCCTTATATTCAATGTGTGAAAATTACACTATGATTGGATCGCATAGATTCGGTGGTTTTGCAGAATATTCCGTTATATCTGAGGAAAATCTTTTGAAAATAGGAGATTTAGAATATACTAAAGCAAGTTTCATTGAACCATTAGCAGTTGTAATGCATGCAGTTATGGGAATAGATATAAATCTAGGAGATAGTGTTGTTGTATTAGGTGCTGGAACTATAGGAATGTTAGTCTTACAAGCAATTAAGGCTGCAGGTGCTGGAAAAGTAATAGTTGTTGATATTGACGATAGAAAATTAGAATTAGCTAAAAAGTTGGGAGCTACTCAGACTATAAACTCATTATCTGAAGATTTAGAAAAAAAAGTAAAGGAATATACTGATGAAAAAGGTGCAGATATTTCTTTAGAATGTGCGGGTAGTGTTGTTACACAGGAGCAAGCCTTATTATTAACTAAGAAGCATGGTAAAGTAGGGTATTTAGGAATTGCTTATAAAGATGTAACACTTAAAGAAAAAGCATTTGAGAGCATATTCAGAAAAGAGTTGACTTTAAAAGGTTCTTGGAATTCTTATTCAGCGCCGTTCCCAGGAAGAGAATGGACTAATGCAATAGAATTAATCTCTAAAAATAAAGTTGATGTAGAAAGCTTAATTACACATAAATTCACATTGAAAGATGTTGATAAAGCTTTTGAAATGATATTAGGAAGAACAGAACCGTTTGGGAAAATCCTTATTCTTCCAGAATTATAAGAAAAGAGGATAATAATATGTTAGCAGCAGTAAAAACAAAAGTAGGTTATGATAATTTAGAATTATTAGATGTTGAAGAACCTCAAGTATATGGGGATAGGGTAAAGATTAAAGTAGCATACACCGGAATATGTGGTTCGGATATTCATACTTTCAAAGGAGAATATAATGCTAAAGGATTACCGGTTACATTAGGTCATGAATTTTCGGGAGTTGTAGTTGAAGTAGGACCAGATGTTAAAAATGTGAAAATTGGAGATAGAGTTACTAGTGAAACTACTTTTGAAACTTGTGAACAATGTATATACTGTAAATCGAAAGATTATAACTTATGTGATAATAGAAAAGGAATAGGTACACAGGCTAACGGTAGTATGGCAAGATATGTATTGTCAAGAGAAGAAAGTTGTCATGTTCTACCGGAAACAGTGAGTTTGAAAGCAGCTTCTTTAACTGAGCCATTAGCATGTTGTACTCACTCTGTTATGGAAAAAACATCAATAAAAGAGGGGGAAACTGTTCTTGTTATTGGGCCAGGACCAATAGGGTTATTAGCTGCACAAGTAGCAAAAGCTAATGGAGCAAAAGTTATAATTACAGGAATTACAAAAGATAAACCACGATTAGATTTAGCTAAAGAAATAGGAATCGATGTAACGGTGGATAGCTTAGTTGAAGATTTAAGAGAAGTTATATTAAAAGAAACTGATGGATATGGTGTTGATAAAATATTTGATTGTTCAGGATCTGTATTCGCAGTAAATAATGCTTTGCCACTTATTAAGAAAAAAGGTGATTTTGTTCAAATTGGATTATTTGCTAAAAAAATGAATGAACTTGATCAGGAAAGTATTATTCAAAGAGAAATACGCTATATTGGTTCAAGATCTCAAAAACCATCGTCATGGGATTTAGCGTTAGATTTATTAGCAAACAATAAAATTGCTACAGATAAAATGATTACTAAAATATTTTCACTAGAGGATACTCGTAATGCATTTGAAGCAGTAATGTCAGGTAAAGAAATAAAAGTATTAATCAAATCAAATGAAGATATAGAATAATTATTAATACAATAATATCGTAAATTAAGAAGTAGTATGAGATTAAGAGTACCATTTTTCATCCCAAATTCCAACTTTATGTAAAACAACTATTAAATATAATTGATTATTTAATTAATAAAACTAGGGGAAATTGGGAAATACTATGATAAAGAAATAGGGACAACAATGATCTAGTGATGATTTTTGGGTTCGATTAAACTCCTATATAGAAAAGTCTATATAGGAGTTTTTAGTGATATTAAATTTTCTCTAAAAATTGTTCAACTTCTTTTTGAGTTTTAGCTAGTCTAGATACAAATCGACTAACTTCTACATTATGTTTGTATCCTACAAAAGAAGGAATACCAAAAATATCAAGAGCTTGAGCTATTTCTGGATAAT
>CAURKK010000037.1:0-13158 GCA_963525505.1 uncultured Gemella sp. | reverse complement strand
AGATTATATTACAATTACAGGAATGGAACATTATTTTGGAAATAAAATTTTTAAAGTAGGAGATGTTATCAGTTGTGAAAAAGAGTTTGATAATGACTATGATGAAGAAGCTATTAAAGTTATGATGAAAACTTTTGGTAAAGTTGGTTATGTAGGAAATTCTTGTAGAACTGTTGCGAAAGGTACTAAAAGTGCAGGAAGAATTTATGATAAAGTTGGAGATAAATTCTTTGTAAAAGTATGTTTTGTTACTGGAGGTTCAGTTATTGCAGAAGTTCTAAAAAGAGATGAAAATAATCACAAAAATGATAGAAAAATTCGTAAATAGTTGTTATTATATACATAAGTGTATATAAGGAGCAAAATTTATGGAAAAAGGAAGATATCAAAAATTAAAGCTATTGTACTTATTAGAAATACTAAGAGATTATAGCGATGAAAATACTTATTTAAGTGTGAAAGAATTAATTACTTTACTCTTGAAAAAAGAAATTATCGTTGAGAGAAAAACTCTATATAAAGATATAGAATTACTACAAGACTATGGATTTAATATCGTTGTTGAAAAGAATGGTCGTGAGAATATCTATGCATTAGTAGAAAGAGAGTTTGAACTTGCTGAGGTGAAGATGCTAATCGATGTTATTCAGGCGAGTAAGTTCTTAACTGCGAAAAAATCTCGTGATTTAATTCTAAAACTTAAGAAATTAGCGAGTAAAAAACAAGCTCAGAAAATTCAAAGACAGGTGTATTCTTTTGAAGAAAATAAATATATTAACGAAAACATTTATTATAATGTTGATGCTATTCATAACGCAATTGCAGAAAATAAGCAAATTGATTTTAATTATTGGCAATGGAATTATAAAAAACAGATGATTGATAGAAAGAATGGTGAAGTCTATAATGTAAGTCCATTTGCTCTAGTATGGAATGATGAGAATTATTATATGGTTGCCTATGATGCTAAGACAGATTTAATCAAAAATTATCGTGTTGATAAGATGAGAAGTGTTGTGATTGGTGAGAATGAAAGATTAGGGCATGATCAGTTCCAAAAAGAAGATATTTCGAGCTATTCAAAAAAAATATTCGGTATGTATGGTGGGAATTTGGAAAAAGTGACGCTTGAGTTTAAGGAATCGTTAATTGGAGCAATCGTTGATAGATTTGGTAAAGATATTATTATTCATAAAAAAGATGATGTATTTCAAACTTCTGTTGAAGTAATGTGTAGTAGTCATTTCCTAGGTTGGATTTTCTCTTTAGGTAGTGATATTGAAATATTAGCACCTCAAAATGTTCGAGATTTATATGTTGAGAAAGTAGAGATGTTATTAAAGAAATACAGATAAACGACAAGGATGAATGAGAATGGATAAAAATATTGTTTTGTTAGATATCGTTGAAACAGACGTAACGAAAGTTGTTTCTGTTTCATTAAAAAGAATAAATATAACTGATAGATTTGAAGTCATAGAAGATAGAAATTTTCATCGTAAGATGGAATCGGGGGAATATTTGTTCGATTTAGAGGATACTTTAGAAAGTTATTTTAATAATATACCATCAGAAATAGATGTTAAAGATTTTGTTTGGTATAAGGAGAAGAAAGAATTAATAGATAAATATTTTTCTTTTCTTAGTGATTATAAATTTGAATTTATTCAATCTAAACTTATAAAAGTAGGATTAACAAATGGTAATAATCCTGTTAAATATTCTATGAAAAAAGTATTGAAGCTATTTGAGATTGAGTATGATAAAAATAACTTGGGCGTTCCTAGATATGCAGTAGATATATTTTATCAAATTTTCGAAAGACTTGTAGTTTATTTTGAACGTAGAAGTGAAGTTAGTGCTTTTTGTAAGATGGAGAGTGGTTTGATACATGAAGTATCCTGTAGAACATTGAAAAAATCTACTAATAAACCTTCTTTAGATTGGGTGGACTTTATTTGGGGAGATTATCGTTTTTGTAAACATTGTTGTAGTTTTGAAATTAAAGGACCTTTTTATAAAAATATGACCAACAATCAATTAAAAAATGAAGGTATATTTTTAAAGAATATTAAAATTATTAATGATGGTAGCGAGTCTTGTAACGAGGATAAACTTTCTCGAGAATTGTTATTGGACGAGGATAATACAAATAAAGATTATATAATTGATGATACTTTAAAAGAGATAAACGATATTATAAGTAGTAAAAAAACAGAATATGTTGCTTTACCTAATGGTGAAAGAATAGAAATTTTTAGAGCGAATGATATGTTGAACTATAGTGTTAGAAAACTAATGGAGAAGCAAAAAACTGAGACTTCACCCTTAAAAAACAATGCTATTAACTATCAAATTTTGCTATATAGAATAGGTGAAATCGGTGAAAATAAAGTACTAGATGAGCTGAAATATAGTTTTTATCCTATGCATATTTTTAAAGATATCTCTATTAACATTGGTGAATTTCAGTGCCAGATTGACTTTGTCATATTAACTAAGAAAGCTATGTACTTAATTGAATGTAAAAATACAAAATCTAATGTTAAAATTGATGGAACAGGGAGTTTTTATCTTGTAAACGAAGGTAAGAAGAATAGAACTTTTAGTGTTTTAAATCAAATAGAAAGACAAAAAATGATTCTAGAACAATTAGATTTGGGAGTAGAAATTAAAGAAATGTATCCTATAGTAGTTTATGCGAATGAGGAAACTGGAATAGAAATAGAAGATAAGGACGCACTAAGAGGAATTGATGTAATTAATCTAGATCGTTTAAATAGTCTCATTAGAGAAAAAGAAAAAGATTTAAAAGAAATATATACTGCGGAAGAAATTGAGAAGATAAAGAATAGTTTAATTAATCCTAATATAAAAAATAATGATTATCTAGAAGAGGATACAGTGAAATGGGAAGAGTATGAACTTAGATTATTATTAGAAAAAAATATTAATGAGAAAAAAGCATTAGAAAAAATTTCTGAGAAAAATGTATTAAAGAATGTAAAAAGTGAATTTAATGGTTCGAAAATATCAATATCTGAATTCGAAGATGTATTGAAAAAGTATGTTGAGAGAAAATCTGAAAAATTAGGAGTTGCTTCGTCTTCTCTAATGACTGAGGTTATGAGAGATGAGATATTAGAGAAAATGCCAACAACGGCTAACCAATTATCTAAATTATTGGTCAGCAATAGCATCTATTTCCATAAAATTTCTAATGATTTATTGGCGATGATTAATAATGTTAAAACTGTAATGATTTAAAAAATAATAATATGCAGATAGAATGACTTTAAAATGAGATTATTATAAAATCAAATTTTAGAGTCTATTCTATTATTTTTCACTTTAAAATCAAAAAAATATAAATTCATTTAGTAAATTTTTTAGAAATGAAAGTGTAGTTAATATCAACTTAAAATAATGCTTATGTGGTTGCTTTAAAGATAAATGGATGTTATAATTAAGAGATGAATTATAATATGATTATAAAATCATTAAATAAGAAAATATGTCGGAAGGAAAATGTTAATGGCTATTTTAGGAAAAATATTTGATGCTAATAAACGTGAAGTAAGAAATCTAGCGAAATTAGCTGATAAAGTATTAGCTAAAGATGAAGAATATTCAAGTCTTAGCGATGAACAATTACAAAATAAAACTGAAGAATTTAAAGCATATATTGAAGAACAAAGAGAAAAGGGAAAAGATACAGCGGATATCTTGGATAAAATTTTAGTAGATGCATTTGCAGCTGCACGTGAAGGAGCATTCCGTTCATTAGGTATGAAACCTTATAAAGTTCAAATCATGGGTGGTATCGCACTTCACCGTGGGGATATCGCAGAGATGAGAACAGGGGAAGGTAAAACACTTACTGCCACAATGCCAGTATATTTAAATGCATTAGCAGGAGAAGGTGTTCACGTAGTAACAGTTAACGAATACTTATCTCAACGTGACGCTCAGGAAATGGGAGTTTTCTATAACTATATGGGACTTACTGTTGGGCTTAACTTGAACTCATTGAACTCTGAGGAAAAAAGAGATGCGTATAATGCAGATATCACATATTCAACAAACAATGAGTTAGGATTTGACTACTTAAGAGATAACATGGTTAAAACAGTTGAAGCTCGTGTTCAACGTCCATTAAACTATGCGGTAATCGATGAGGTAGACTCAGTTCTTATCGATGAAGCTCGTACACCATTAATTATCTCAGGTGAAGGACAAGAATCTACTTCATTATATCAAGTAGCAAATGCCTTCGTTAAAACTTTGAAAAAAGCAGAGGAAGAGGATGGAAGTGACGGAGATTATACTCTTGATGTTAAGACTAAAGCTATCCAACTTTCTGAAAAAGGTATTGATAAAGCTGAAAGTTATTTCGGATTAAAAAATCTATATGATTTAAAAAATGTCGATTTAACTCACCATATTAACCAAGCTTTAAAAGCTAACTACACTATGTCATTAGACGTTGACTATGTTGTTGCTGAAGATGGAGAGATTTTAATTGTTGACCAATTTACAGGACGTACAATGCCAGGACGTCGTTTCTCTGAAGGTTTACACCAAGCTATCGAAGCTAAAGAAGGTGTGCCTATTCAAAAAGAAAGTAAAACAATGGCGACTATTACATTCCAAAACTTCTTTAGAATGTATAAAAAACTTAGTGGTATGACAGGTACTGGTAAAACAGAGGAAGAAGAATTTAGAAATATTTATAACATGTTTGTAACGACAATTCCTACTAATAAACCAATTAAAAGGATTGATGCTCCAGACTTTATTTACTCAAATATGGAGGCTAAATTCAATGCTGTGGCACGTGAAGTAAAAGAATGTTATGATAGAGGTCAACCAGTTCTTCTTGGTACTGTTTCTATCGAAACGAGTGAATTAGTTTCTAGATTACTATATAAATATGGAGTACCTCATAAAGTTCTTAATGCTAAACAAAATGAGAGTGAAGCTGAAATTATTAAACAAGCTGGACAACGTGGTTCAGTAACTATCGCGACTAACATGGCTGGTCGTGGTACGGATATTAAACTTGGGGAAGGTGTTCGTGAATTAGGTGGTCTTGCCGTTATTGGTACAGAACGTCACGAATCTCGTCGTATTGATAACCAGCTACGTGGTCGTTCAGGTCGTCAAGGAGATCCAGGTTACAGTAGATTCTATTTATCTCTTGAAGATGAACTTATGGTTCGTTTCGGAGCTGATAGATTACAAAAAATTATGGGTAAAGATGTGGATACACCACTTGAAAGTAGAATGGTGAGTAAATCTGTTGAGAGTGCTCAAAAACGTGTTGAAGGTAATAACTATGATTCACGTAAACAAGTACTGCAATATGATGATGTATTACGTAAACAACGTGAAATCATGTACGCTGAAAGAAATGAAGTACTAGAAAATGAGGTTGTTACAGAAATTATCCAAGATATGATAGGTGATGCTGTAGATAAAACTATCGCTTATATCACAGAAAATATGGAAGTTCATAGTGAAAAAGAAGAAACAGAAGAAATCATTAAATCATTAAATGAGAAATTCCTAGGATTAAAACCTATTACTGATAGTGAATATTCAGATGTTATGAGTGACGATGAAATTCGTGAGTTAGTAATTCACAGAATTAACCTAGAACTTGCTGAGAAACGTGAGTTACTTGGTGATGAAACAATGAATTCGTTCGAGAAATACATTTTACTTAATGCTATTGATGATAGATGGACAGATCATATCGACCAAATGGATCAACTTAGAAAAGGGATTTTCCTTCGTTCTTATGGACAAATTGATCCGCTTCGTGAGTACAAAACTGAAGGTCATGAGATGTTTGAATATATGATTGATGATATTCAAGTTGAGGTTGTTACTAACTTAATGCGTATTAGAGTAGAACGTCACGAAGAAATCGAAATGAAACAAGAGCCAACTAACCTAGTTACTAACGATAGTAAAGAACATATTGCTCGTGGTCCAATTAAGAGCGCAACTCGTGAAGAGAAAAAAGCACGTATCGAAGAACGTAAACAACGTATTAAAGAGCTAAAAGCTCAAAAAGAAAGAGAAACTAACTAATAGTTAAGAAAAAGAAGGAGACTTATTATTAAGTTTCCTTCTTTAATAGTGTTAAGTATATTATTTAAAGGAGATAAAGTTATGAGAAAAATAGAGATGCTAAGAGAGATTATTGAAGCAACTAATAATATTGTATTCTTTGGTGGAGCTGGTGTTTCAACTGAGTCTGATATTCCTGATTTTAGAAGTGCTAATGGTGTTTTTAATGTGCAACTAAATCGACATTTTACTCCTGAGCAACTTGTATCAAGAACTATGTTTATGAAATATCCTGTAGATTTCTTTGACTTCTATAAAAAACACTTAGTATATCCTAATGCTAAGCCCAACAAAGCTCACTTTTATCTAGCAAAACTAGAAGAACAAGGTAAGTTACGAGCAGTAATTACTCAAAATATCGATACATTACATGAACAGGCAGGTAGTAAAAATGTTTTAAAGCTTCATGGAAGTGTCGATGCTAATTATTGTACGAAGTGTAAGTCTTTTTATAACTTAGAAGATTTTTTAGCTAAAGATGAAGAAATTCCTAGTTGTGATAAATGTGGTGGGGTTATTAAACCTTATGTTACTTTATATGAAGAAGAATTAGATATGACGGTGTTTAATACAGCTATTAGATTTATAGAAAAAGCTGATGTGTTAATAATTGGTGGGACTTCACTGAGTGTGTATCCTGCCGCAAATTTATTGCATTATTTTAGAGGGAAACATTTAATAGTAATTAATAAAACTTCTACGCCACAGGATAATTTGGCTGATCTTGTTATTAATGAGAAAATTGGTGAAGTCTTCTCAAAATTAGAAGAAAGAGAAGGTGATGTGTAGATGTATTTATTTAGAAAATTATCTTGGTTTATGAAACTAGAAAAGAAACGTTATAGTATTGGTATCATAGCCTTGATTTTAGTAAGTATTTTCAACTTAATTCCACCTAAGGTTATAGGTAATGTTATCGATAGAATCGAAGCTGGTAATTTAACAAATGCACAGTTATTTCTTAATGTAGGTTACTTAGTTTTAGCAGCTCTTGCTATGTATGCTCTTCGCTATGTTTGGCGTGTGTATATTTTTGGTGCAGCATATAATTTAGGTCGTATTTTAAGATCAAGATTATTTGAGCACTTTACTAAAATGTCACCATCATTCTTCCAAAAGTATCGTACGGGAGATTTAATGGCACATGCAACGAATGATATAAACTCAGTAGCAATGGTTGCTGGGGGTGGAGTAATGTCTGCGGTAGATGCAAGTATTACTGCACTAGTTACACTGTTCACGATGATATTCTTAATAGATTTCAAATTAACTATAATAGCGATTATTCCTTTACCGTTTTTAGCTTACGCTACTAATTATATTGGGGATAAAAATTATGAAAGTTTTGAAGAAGCGCAAGAATCATTTTCAGATTTAAATAATAAAGTTCAGGAAAGTGTCTCAGGTATAAAGGTTACAAAATCTTTTGGTTATGGTAGTGATGAGATTCAGAGTTTTAGAGAAGTAAATAATAAAGTATTTGGGAAGAATGTTATCGCTGCTAAATATAATTCTTTATTTGATCCAATGGTATTAATCTTCGTTGGATTATCTTATACACTTACTCTTGTTTTTGGTGGTATATTTGTTTCTAATGGAGAGTTATCTGTTGGAGAGTTAGTTACTTTCGTTACATATCTTGATATGTTAGTATGGCCGCTTCAAGCGATTGGTTGGTTATACAATATATCACAACGTGGAGAAGTATCATATAAACGTATAGAAAGTTTATTAGATGAAGTTAATGAGGTAAATACTAACTTAGATAGTAATATCAAAGCTGAAAATGGTAAACTTGAATATAATATCAACAACTTCGAATTTGAAGAAGGTAAGAGTCTCCTGAGAGATATTAAGTTCGCTATTGAAAAAGGGCAAACACTGGGTATCGTAGGTGTTACTGGTTCAGGTAAAACTACGCTATTAAGACTATTATTAAGGGAATTTAATATTAAAACTGGTAATATCAAGCTTAATAATAGAGATATTGCTGAATACAGTCTAAGTGACTTAAGAAAACTTATTGGATATGTACCTCAAGATCAGGTGCTATTCGCCATGTCAATTAAAGAAAATATTCGTTTTGCAAATCCTTTAATTGATGATAAACAAGTAGAAGAGATTACAAAAATTTGTGGTCTGTATGATGATATTATGGCTATGCCTGAGAAGTTTGATACGATTGTTGGTGAGAAAGGAGTTAGTCTTTCAGGTGGCCAAAAACAACGTTTAGCTATGAGTCGTGCTTTGATTATTAATCCAGAGATATTAATTCTTGATGATTCATTATCTGCGGTTGATGCTAAGACAGAACATGTTATTTTAGAAAACTTAAAAGAACAACGTAGTGGTCAAACTAATATCATTACTGCACATAGACTTTCTGCAGTAGTAGAAGCTGATTTAATAATTGTTTTAGGTGATAACACGATTATTGAAAAAGGAACTCATGACGAACTTATTGCCAATAATGGTTGGTATAAAGAGACTTATGAGAGTCAACAAATGGAAGAAAGCTTGAAAGGAGGAAATGAAGATGTCGAAAAGTAAGACGTTTTTAAGATTAATGCGCTATATGTTTAGATATAAAGGGCTATCAGTATTAGCATTATTATTTATATTACTGACTTCTATAGTAGCGACAGCAATTCCTCTCTTAGCTCAGTATTATATTGATAACCATATTACAAAAAATATAGCTAAAGCAGGGTTATATATATTAATAATTTATTTTGGATTATTTATTCTAAGAGTAGTGTTTACATTTTTAGGAGAATTCTACTTTGCAAGAGTAGCACATAGTATAGTTAGAGATCTACGAAATGATAGTTTTGCTAACTTGCAAAAATTAGGTATGTCTTACTTTGATAAGACTCCAGTAGGTTCTGTTGTATCAAGGTTAACTAATGATACACAAGCTGTTGCAGATATGTTTGGGACGATTTTCTCTAGTTTCCTAAATACTATTCTTATGTTTGTAGTAACACTTTCTGCGATGATCGCTTTAAGTTGGCAACTTACTATATATATGATATTATTTATTCCTGTTATGGTTGGTTCTGTGTATATGTATCAGAAGTTATCTAGTAAACTTGTAGAAATTTCTCGTGCAAAAATTAGTGAGATGAATACTAAGTTGTCTGAGTCAATCGAAGGTATGAAGATAATTCAAGCATTTAACCAAGAACAACGTTTAATAGATGAATTTGGTGAGGTTAATAATGAACACCTTCGTTATTACACTAAATCATTAAAAGTTGATAGTCTATTACTACGACCAGCTATGGCTTTATTTAAAGTATTAGCGTATGGAGTTATTGTTACGTACTTTGGTCTAAGTTTTGAAAGTGCTGGCTTTACAGCCGGGATAATTTATGCATTTATTCAGTATACGAATCAACTTTTCAATCCGTTAATTGAACTAATGCAAAATTTCTCAATTCTTCAAACTTCTATAATTTCTGCAGGACGTGTCTTCACGCTTATGGACAATGAAGAATATGAGCCAGAACAAAAAGAAAGTGTTTATAAAATTTCACGTGGTGATATCGAGTTCAAAAATGTTAGTTTCTCTTACGATGGTAAACGCGATGTTCTTAAAAATATTTCGTTTAGTGTCAAAAATGGAGAGAGTATAGCGTTTGTAGGAGCTACTGGTTCTGGTAAATCATCAATTATGAATCTTTTCCTTAGATTTTATGATTATGATAGAGGAGAAATCTTAATTGATGGTGTTGATATAAAAGATTATAGTGCTAAAGAACTGAGAAACAGTGTAGGCTTAGTTCTTCAAGATCCATTCTTATATCATGGAACTGTAGAGTCTAATATTAAAATGTATAACGAAGAATTAACAAGAGAAGATGTTATTGAAGCGGCTAAGTTCGTCGACGCACATAACTTTATTGATAAACTTGAAGATAAGTATGATAGCATAGTTACTGAAAGAGGTTCGACTTTTTCTAGTGGAGAAAGACAACTACTTACATTTGCTAGAACTATAGCAAGTAAACCGAAAATATTAATACTTGATGAAGCAACAGCGAATATTGATTCTGAAACAGAAGAATTGATTCAAAATTCGCTTGAGAAAATGAGAAAAGGTAGAATGACTATAGCAATTGCTCATAGATTGTCTACGATTCAAGATTCAAACTGCATCTATGTACTAGATAAAGGTGAGATTATCGAATCTGGAACACATGAAGAGTTAATAGCTCATAAAGGAAACTATTATAGAATGTACCAACTTCAAGCAGGTATGTTAAATAAATAGATTTTAAGCTAGAAGTGAATAAAGTAGTTTCTAGTTTTTTTGTTAAATAAGTTCTCTTCTTTTTGTGAATTAATATATGATATAATAAATATATATATGTTAAAGGAGAATTTTAATATGATAAGAATTGAAGTGTGTGCAAATAGTGTGCAAGATTGTTTAGTTGCTCAAAGCGAAGGTGCAAATAGAATAGAGTTAATTAGTGCTAGTTACTTAGGTGGATTAACACCGACAACAACTGTTTTAGATATGGTTTTAGAAAAGGGTGTAGAAATACCTATAATGGCGATGGTAAGACCAAGAGGGGGAGGTTTTTGCTATTCGAAATTAGAAAAAGAACAGATGTTTAGAGAAGGTAGGGATCTATTGAAGCATGGTGCTAATGGGTTAGTATTCGGATTTTTAACAGAAGACAAAAAGATAGACTGGGAAGAAACAGAGAAAATGATAGAACTTTGTAAAAGTTTTGGTGCTGAGAGTGTTTTTCATAGAGCTTTTGATTGTTCTGATGAACCTGAGTATAATGTACAACGTTTAATAGAATTAGGATGCACTAGAATCTTAACAAGTGGATTAGGTGCTAATGTTAATAGGGGAGCTAAGTTGTTAAAATATCTACAAGGTAAATATGGTCATCGTATAGAGATTCTTGCAGGTGCGGGTATTTCTACAGAAAATATTGAAAAAATTATTGAGAAAACAGGTGTTAATCAAGTTCATGGGACATTTAAAAAGTATGGAGTTGATAAAACAACTACTGCTGAAGATGTAACATATAGATACACTGAAAAAGGTGACTTTGAAGAAGTAGATCCACTTGAATTAGCAAAAGCGGTAGAGCTAGTACGAAATATTAATAAGAAAGATGAGAACAATGTTTAGAAATATTCATCATATAGCAATAATAGGAACAGATTATAATAAAACAAAAGAATTTTATGTGAACAAACTGGGATTTGAAGTGATAAGTGAACATAATAGACCGGAGAAGAAGGATATAATAATTAATGTTAAACAAGGAGACTTGAATTTAGAAATTTTTATTAAAGAGAATGCTCCTATAAGACCGAAGATTCCTAACCCTGAACACACAGGATTAAGACATTTAGCTTTTAGAGTAGAAAATGTGGAAAAAACATTAAAGAAATTTGATGAACTTGGTATTTTCCATGAAGAATTAAGGTTTGATGATTTTGATAATAAGAAAATGGCATTTTTCTTCGATCCCGATGGTTTGCCATTAGAAGTACATGAATAACTATAATAGAGAAGTGACTTAAAAATCGTGATTTTGGAGAAACAAGATTTTTCGAGTCACTTCTCTCAATAGTTTATTAGATATCTATAAAAGCTTTTATAATTCTATTTCTGAACCAATTTTTAAGATTTCTGCTATTTTTATAATATAGTTAGCACAAGCAATATCAAGTACCGCACTTCCAACTGATTTAAAGATTGTTATTTCTTTTTCATTTGTTCTACCTTCGATTGAATTTAGAACAAGTTCACCAAGTTCACCTTTGAAGTCTTCTTTTGTTATTTGCCTATTCTCAATAGGTTGTAAGATGTCTCCAGCCTCGCTTAGAACCCCGTCTTTAGTATCGAAGTAAATTTTATTACTATCGGTAATAAGTTCAGGGGGTATTTCTACCATTTCGTAGGTAAAAGATCCTATACCGTTAATATGTACACCAGATTTTACGAATTCGTGTGAAAAAGTTGGTGTTTTGGAAGTTGTAACTGTAGTTATTATATCAGAATCGGTCACAGCTTCATTTGGATTATTGTAAGCTATAATATTTACATCAAAATCATCTAACTCTTTTTTTAATATTTCAACAAATTTTTTAGTTTTTTCAAAATTACGTGCAACTACTCTTAATTCTTTAAGTTCTCTAACTGTAACTAATGCACGAGCTTGCTCAAGGGCTTGCCCACCTGTACCTATCAATGTAGCAATTTTACTATTTTTATTTGCAAGAATATCAGTAGCAGCACCTTGGATTGCTGCAGTACGAAGTGCTGTTAAATATGTTCCATCTAGTATACCATTAACGATTCCTGTTTTTTCATTTATTGTTATCATAGTAGAGGGAACGGCAGGTAAGTTAAGTTTTGAATTATCAGGATAAACTGAGACTATCTTAATTCCAATGCTATCTGAGTCAGTAGATATCTTACCTGGCATAAAGAGTACTTGTCCATTGTTATCAATCGATTGTATAGGCGTTCGAAGTGGAATAACAGATTTGTTTAAAGTGTAGTCTTTCATTGCATTTTTGCAGATTTCAATAGCTTCCGACATAGTGATACATTTTTTTATATCTTCTTTTGTTAAAATTTTCATTGTAATTCTCCCACAAAGTGATTTATATTATAATTATAGCATCTTATAATAAAAGATGTAAGCGTTTGGTAGATTTTAAATAGATTAGTGTACAAAATAGGTAGAAATTATAAAAATCGATATAAATATATATTGGAACTATACTGGTTTTTTGAATTAAATTCAAAAAAGTTCTTGACAGAAATTGATTGAAAATGTATAATAAATATTGTTGTTAAATATGGCGGCTGTGGCGAAGTGGTTAACGCATCGGATTGTGGTTCCGACATTCGGGGGTTCGATTCCCCTCAGCCGCCCCATTAAAATTTAATATATTCAGGCGGCTTAGCCAAGTGGTAAGGCACGGGTCTGCAAAACCTTGATCACCGGTTCAAATCCGGTAGCCGCCTCCAATTTT
>CAURKK010000036.1:0-13160 GCA_963525505.1 uncultured Gemella sp. | reverse complement strand
CCCCTATCAACTTATCAGCCATAAAACCTAATAATACTGGCGCAAGATAAGTAAACGCAACTAAGTTCGACTGCATTGCTGCACCTTCAACTTTACCAAGCCCAAGACCACTTTCGCCCATTCCTCCAGAAATCACAGCTGCTGTAACATAAATAATAATCAGCCATTTAGAAGAATAGTAAGCACAGCGTTCGAAAGCGAACGTAATTGAACTCATATAAAAACTCCACGGTTTACCGTGTTTTACCGTTTCTGACATAAAAAACCCCTTCTTTCTTTAATGGTTTAACCACTTTTTTTCTTATTATATCACAACATATTTTATCATTCAACTATTTTCTCAAAAACAATATAAATATTTATTTAGCACTATTGTATTTAACTATTCTTAATGTTATAATATTATTAAAGTTCATAATATTTTAAAAGGAGTTGTACAATATGAAACTTTCAAGAACTAATAAAATTTTATCTAAAATGAAAGAACAAGGAATCAATCAAGCTCTTATTAGCGATCCTTATTCAATCTTCTATTTAACAGGGCACCTAGAACATCCAGGTGAAAGATTTTACGCAGTATTACTTGATGAAAATGGAAATCATAAACTATTCATCAATGCTTTATTCCCACTAGATAAAGATCTTGGTTTAGAAAAAGTTGTATATTCTGATACCGATAAACCATTAGAAACTCTAGCTAAAGCAATCCCTAACGGTTCAGTAGTTGGTATTGACAAAGTTCTTCCTGCAAGATTCTTATTACCTCTTATGGGATACCTACCAGAAAGCAAATTCGTTGATGTATCTCAAATCGTTGACCGTGTTCGTATGATTAAAGATGAAGAAGAAAAAGAACTTATGCGTCGCGCTTCTCTTCTAAATGATGAAGCTTGTCAACGTGTTATCAATAGTATTGCTGCTGAAAAATCTGAAAAAGATATTGTAAAAGATCTACTTGCTATCCACGAAGATTTAGGAGTAGAAGGACTATCATTTGATCCAATCATTGGATATGGAGCCAACGGAGCTAATCCTCACGGTACAGTAGGAGATAGATACCTAAAACCTGGAGATTCTATCATTATCGACATGGGTGGAATCAAAGATAACTACTGCTCTGATATGACTCGTACAGTTTTCTGGAAACAACCAAGTGAAAAAGCTCGCGAAGTATTTGAAACAGTACTAGAAGCTCAAAAACGTGGTGTAGCACTTGTTAAACCAGGTGTTAGATTCTGCGATATTGATGCCGCTTGCCGTGATTACATTACAGAAAAAGGATACGGAGAATTCTTCACGCACCGTACAGGTCACCACATTGGACTTGAATGCCACGAATATGGAGATATTTCAAGTGTGAACGAAACTAAATGTGAACCTGGTATGATTTTCTCTATCGAGCCAGGTATTTATCTTCCAGGAGAATTCGGTGTTCGTATAGAAGACTTAGTTCTTGTTACAGAAGATGGTTGTGAAGTTCTAAACAAACTTAACAAAGAATTAGTTGTTGTAGGGGAATAACTATATATAGTGTTTAAACTTTAAATCGTGTTTAAACTTTAAATTTTAGATTATATATTTTCATAAATAAAGGCGATTGATAAATTTATCAGTCGCCTCTCTCTTATTATTCAAAATGTTTCTTTAAAAATTCTCCTACAATGTTCCAATATTGCTCACGATATTTCCTTTCAGCTTGAACATGCTTCATACCTGGGAAACTATGAAATTCTTTTTTAGAATTTATTAGATCATACGCTGCTTTACCGTGTTCAATAGGAACAAAACCATCTTCTTCACCATGTAGTACTAATGCTGGGAGTTTAGTTTCTTTCAAAGCTTTTGTAGCATCTACATCGCCAAAAAAGTAACCTGCTCGAATTTTTGTCACTGTATTTGCCGCTGGAATTACAGGAAAACTTGGTAAATTAAATAATTTTTTCAATTGATATGTAAATTCTACTTTTAAATTCACATATCCACTATCCTCTATAAAAGTTTTAACATTAGATGGTAAATCCTTACCTACTGCATTCATCACTGTAGCAGCACCCATACTAATTCCGAATAGCGCAGTGTCAGCATTATTATTTTCTGATGATATTTTTTTTATCCAATTAACTAAATCATCAGAATCATATCCGCCCATAGAAATAAAATCACCTTCACTATTGCCATGAGCAATTAAATCTGGAGCAAATACACTATAACCCATATCATAAAATTTTTTTATATAATTTGCCATTTTCTTTGCATCACTAGTATATCCATGCACTACAAACACCCATTTTTTAGCATCTGGATTAACAAATTTATATCCTACAAGTTTATTTTTAGTAACCGACTCCATCTCAACAGTTTGCTTCGTTTCATCAAACCACTTGTTTAATGCAGTTTTATCCTCTTTGCTACCATCACTATCTTGATTAACTATAGCGCTCTTATCAACCTTCGGATTTAATCCAAAATTATAAAAATAGTTTCCAACAAAACCAAATGCAACAACTACTAATATCAATAGTGTTGCTAATATTTTTTTAAAATGCTTTTTCACTTGTCTTTACCTTTCATCATTAAATTCAATAAAACTATTATACTATCACTTCAAATAAAAGTAAACAAAAAATAACGCTAATAGGGACTTGAGATGTCACTATTAGTGTTTTTTTAATTATTGATTTGGATTGAAACCTTATCACCGCTGTTAAATCTTTCTGCTGTTGACATCGTTAAGACTTTTAAAGTATCCCCATCTGAAGTCTCAACTAAATATTCAACTGTAGCTCCTAGATAAGTTACATCAACAACTTTACCCTCTCCAGAGCTATCTAATTTTATAGATATTTCTTCTGGTCTAATTATCAAGTTTTCATCGATAATATTATTTTCACCTATAAAACTCGAGATGAAGTTGTTCTTAGGGTTTTTATAGAGTTCTTCTGGAGTACCTATTTGCTCTATATGTCCTTCATTTATTACGACAACTCGATCAGCAAGCTTAAATGCATCCTCTTGATCATGAGTAACTATGATCATTGTAACTCCAAATTGTTTTTGAATTCTTTTAATCTCTTTTCTCATTACATCCCTAAGATGCACATCTAGGTTCGATAAAGGTTCATCTAGTAACAATAATTTTGGATTCAACACCATACTTCTAGCTATAGCAACGCGTTGCTGTTCTCCTCCAGACAGCTCCTTAATCTTTTTCTTTTCATAGCCTGCTAATCCAACTTTTTCTAGCATATCTCGTGCTCTTTTTCCCCTCATATTCTTATCAATTTTCAATAGTTTCAGACCATAACTTACATTGTCTATAACATTTTTATGAGTAAATAAACCATACGATTGGAATACGGTAGCAATCTCTCTTTTTTCAGGTGGTATGTTATTAATATTCTCATCAGATAATAATACATCACCTGAAAAATCTGACACGAAGCCTCCTATAATATTTAACAGCGTAGTCTTTCCACATCCAGACGGCCCTAATATACAAACCAATTCTCCCTCTTTTATATCAAAACTAATATTCTTTAGAATTTCTTTATCTTTATACTTTTTTGAGATATTTTTTAAACTTAAGTACATACTCTATCTCCTTCTATTTACTATCAAGTAATACGATATATTTATCACTAAGCATATCATAATTATGTAAAATGCAATAACTGAACCTATGTCGTATTTTCCGCTTTCTATCACATCAAACATAACTATAGTCGCCACTTTTTGACTAGGATATATTAAGAAAATAATAGACCCTATTGTTGTCATCGTTGCCGTAAAACCATTAATAAAGCTTATATAGAAACCTTCATAACTCATAGGAAATACAACATCTTTAATCTCATTGAACCTACTCCCTCCTAAGTCCCTCACTGATTTTAACTGGTCTTCAGACACTTGACTTATAGAGCTATAACCTATTTTTGTGGCAAACGGCATCTGCTTAAACACCAAGTTCAATATTACTATTAATGCTGTTCCTGTTAATTTCAAAGGATATGAGTTAAAAGCTAATACGTAACCTAACCCAAAGAATGTACCAGGTAGTATATAAGGTAAAGTCGCTACAAAATCAATCATTTTTAAGACTTTGACATTTCTTATGTAAATGTAATATTGAAGAACATGACCTACTACTGAAGAAATCAATCCAGCAATAAACGAATAAGCCACACTTCTTACAAAAACATCGGTTATATAATCATTAGCATCTATAAAATTCTGCAATGTAAATATTAATTTTCCATATTCCATAGTTGAAAATGCCGAAATAATTATCGCACTATATAGACTAACTAACATCAAAACAATAATTACAGTAACTATTAAAGAAATATAGTAAATAATACCCGATTTCTTAATACTAGCCTCTAATACACCAACATTTTTACTACCTAGTGTAGTATTTCTAAAACTCTTAAAGAATATCAAAAATATAAGAAGCGAAGGTATTAAAATAATTAAATTCATTACTACTGCTTTATTAATATTTCCTTCAGCTATGAATGATAAATAACCTTCAGTAGCAAGAACATTATACTTACCTCCTATTATTGCTGGTGTTGCAAAATCAGCCATACTTCTTAAGAATGTCAACAGTATAACTACTTTAATAACAGGTCTCATGAGTGGAAGAAGAATATCGAGTATTATTCTATTCGTATTTGCACCTAAAGACCTAGCTGAGTTAATCACACCTTTATCAATTCCTTTTAAAAAACCAACTAAAAGTAGAACATTTATAGAAATATGCGTCACACTCTGCATACTGACAATTCCGAAGAAACCATAAGGATCATAATTTAATTTCAGCAGATTATAACTTATTAAGCCGCGTCTTCCAAATAAATTTATATACGATAATGAAGTCACAAAAGGTGGTGAAATCATAGAAATCATAAATATAAACACTATTATATTCTTGAACTTCGATGTTCCTATAAAATAATAAAGTGAAACAGCCACCGATATAAAGACAGTAACTATAGTAGTTGCTGATGCTACTTTAACAGTATTTAATAGTAAATGAGAATAACTAGGCAGATTATCTAGTAACTCAGAAAACAACTCACCTTTATACCCATAATTAAAAACAGCAACAAACGGATATAGTACAAAAAGTATAAAAGAAATAATGATAAGTCCTATGACAATACTGTCAAATAAATTTATTTTTTTAAACATACTATCTCCTTTAATATTTTTAAAATGGGAGTGACTCAAAAATCATGATTTCGTAGAAATCGATTTTGTCGAGTCACCCCCACACAGTTTATTAGATATCTAAAAAGATTTTTGAAGCAAATTTAGATATCAATAAACTACTGCATTTATGAGTTTTCATGTAAACTATTTTAAAATCTAGTACTTTTGAGTCTCTCTCAATCCAATTTTATTTATCTCCCACTAATTCTTTCCATTTTTTAAGAATAGCGCTACGTTCATTACCAAATGAAGCTAAATCTTCTTTAAGAAGTCTATCTTTAGGTAATCCTAAATCTGCTCCTTTAGAACCATCGATTACCATTTGAGCTCCATCTTTACCATCAAGCTCAGCAATTAATTGTTGGTTTTCAGGTTTTAAGATAAAGTCTTCAAATGCTTTAGCTATATCAGTAGCTTGAGAATTTTTAAATATTGCTACACCTTCAGGAATCCAAGGAATACCATCTTCAGGATAAACAACTGTTAAATTGTGTTTTTTAGCTGCATCAAATGCTGATTTATCAACAGGAATAATACCGATTCCGAATTCTCCAGCAGCTGTTTTTTCTTGTGGATCTTTACCACGTTTACTGTAGAAATCAACATTTTTGTTGAATGCAGTCCAGTATTCCCATCCTTTTTCGTTACCTTTTTGTCCTAAAATTCCTGCTACAGCACCGAAGTTAGTACCAGAAATTGCAGGGTTACTCATTATTATAGTCCCTTTGTATTTTGGATCAGTTAAATCTGACCATTTTTTAGGAACTTCTAATCCTTTTTCTTTTAAGACTTTTTCATTAACTAGAAATCCAACTACAGTAATACCTTTTGATAGCCAATAATTTTCACTATCTTTGAATCCTTCTTTTATTTTATCAGACCCTTTAGCTTCATATTGCTCTAAAAGACCATCTTTTTTAGCAGCCATGAAAGCATCAATTCCTCCACCAAACCAAAGATCTGCCATCGGTTTACCTTCTGCTTTTGTTCTTGAGATTACCTCTCCACTTGACATAGATAAAAATTCAACTTTACTATTTGTTTCAGCTGCGAATTTATCAAAAAGTTTTTTGTATTTTTCAGAAGTAGCAACAACGTTCATTGTTTTACCACCGAAATCCATTTTACTATTCTCTTTTTTACTTTCAGTTGCTTGTTTTTGACCACAACCTAATAAAATTAGAGAAATTGATAAAATAATAGTCAATACTTTTAATATTCTTTTCATATTTATTGTATCCTTTCTTTAACTATAAGTTTATACAAAAATTATACTAAGAAATAAAAATACTTTCAACCTGTGCAAGTTCACTTGAATTTTATTATTTTAACATTTTTACGTAAACATTCTAATTATCTTTTTAGGGGTTGTACAACTATTTTTACAATATTTATATAATTATAATAATAAAAATTTTTTATTCTATTCCATACTTCTCTTTAATTGCATCAGCTACTATCATTCCTGTAAACCAAGCAATCATAAGATTATATCCCCCAATTTCTCCATGTAAATCCAGAATTTCCCCAGCAAAATATAAGTTTTCTATTTTTTTATGACTACACGTTTTCGGACTTACTACTTTAAGATCTACCCCACCTGCAGTAGTAAAGGCATATTCTAATGGCATCGTCTTAACATTAATTAACTCATAGCGTTTAATTTTCTCTACGAATTTTCTTAACTCTTTTTTACTAACATTTTCTGGGAAATATTTCTCTATCATGAAGTTGTAAAAACTCTTTGGTAATTTTCCATTTAAAAATTTATTATCTTCCCATAATTTAGCGAATAGTTCTTCCTCATTAAGCTCAGGATAAAAATCCAGATAGAATTTATCCTCAGGATAACGAGCAACGAACTCTCCCATTGAAATCGATAATGGTCCACTCAATCCTTTGTGAGTAAATAAAAGATCTCCTCTTCTTTCATTTTTTTTATGGAACATTCTTACATTTTGTAATGCAACCCCAGATAATTCTCTAAAATCTTCAAAAACTAGGGCTACTTCACTAGGATATATTTTAGTAATCTTCACACCATGTTTTTTCAGAATTTTATGTAATGAACCATCACTTCCACTCTGAGGATATGTTTTTCCACCTGCACAAACTACAATGTTTTTCCCGTAGTAAGTATCAACATTCGTTTTTACACCTACCAGTTTATCATCTTCAAATACTAAATCTTCTACTTTTTCTTTATAGTTAATCTTGGCGTGATCAATCTTAAAAGTATTGACCACATCCCTAGCCTTCTCGCTCGCAGGATATAGTCTTCTGTTTTCTTGTTTTAATTTCAAATTATGTTTATCGAAAAACTTCTTAACATTATATTTATGATATGCGCTTCTTAAAAATCTACCGTTATGTACTGCAGCTACAAAATCTTCAGCATTATCGCTACTCATAACGTTACAGCGCCCATTACCTGTAAGAAGCAATTTTATTCCTGCACGTCTATTTTGCTCAAGAACTAGTACTTTTAGTCCACTATCATTAAGCCTATCAGCTATCATTAAGCCTGCACTACCTAGACCTACCACAATTACATCATATTTCATTTCAAGTCTCAACTTTCTCTTATTTAATCAAATACCACTTAATTATAACATGTAATCTCTCACTTTCAAATTTTTGTACGTACTTCTTATGAAATACATTTATTTTTTAAAAACTTCCTTCTTCTTATTGGAATTTTTCTTTATTTTGTAATATACTAAAAGATATGTGTTTAAATTGAATCTCTAATAAATGATATTATTAAACTATTCTTTTTAAAACAACTTTGAAATAAAGGATTTTAAATAATGAAACTGAAAAAAATTAGCATTTTGATTTTACTTCTGGTATTTCTAATTCCAAACTTCTCAAAAGCTGAAGATACATTTTTAGATAACAATGCAGTAACAAACTTCAGCGATGTTAATGCTCACCTTGTTGTTTCGGAATTAAATACAGGAAAAATCATTTCTAAACGTGGAGAAAATGAAAAAGTATCTGTAGGTAAACTACCTAATTACGTTGCACTTTACCTACTTGCTGACAATTTGAAAAATAATAAAATAACACTAGATACACAACTTGCAATCTCAACTAGCGATGATGTGTTAAGTAAATATAAAATTGAATCATCGATTACGGTTAAAGATGCAATATTCCTTCTTGAAAATGAAAATTCTAATGCTCTAAATCAAGCTATTTTTAACCGCTTCAACGTAAACTTGGAGAAAGCTAAAGATATATTAGGAGCCATGTCTCTTCATGATACACAATTAGAAGCATTAGAAAATAATGATAAAAACACTAGTACCGCAAAAAATATATCTTACCTTACTAGTGTAATTTTAAAAACTTATCCTGAAATTACAGAAATCACAAAAAATCCAGAGCATACTTTAGCTACTGGAGAAAAAATTAACAATAGTGTGGAATTTAAAGAATCAGATAAGTTTAGAGTTTTAGGTTTAGATTACTCTAACAAAAATAGTGTAACTTACGCGTACAGTGGTAATACTAAGTTAATTATTACTGTATTAAATCAAAACGACGACAAAGCCTCATATTTTGAAAAACTTCAAAAAACATATGATTATTTATTTACAAACTATACCTATAAACTAGCGCTAAAAGCTGGAACTTATACTATAAACAATGAACGAATAACATTTGATAATGATATATATGATTTATTTTATGAAAAACACTCAATAAAAGATGTCACATATCTACTTATGAATAAGAAGATTCTTCTATTCCAGAAATATAATACAATTTCTGCCAATGAAGGAACAGTGTTCTCAGACTTTACATCAAACAATAATACTGACAAACTTTCTAAGATTAAAGCAACCTTTATTAATGATGATGATTTCAGTAAAAAAGGCAACTCAGAAAAAACTACCATCGTTATAGATCGTACAAAATACTTCGCTACAGGTATACTTGCAATATATACACTTGTTTTTGCAGCGTTATACGTTATGAAACAAGTTGTTAGAAAGGATTAAATATGGATCAAAACAATTTAGTTTTTGAAGTTGAGGGAACTATTTATGAACTTGTTTACAACTTTAAAGACGCCTTCCAAAAAGAAACATTCGAAGAAAAATTAGTAGAGGTATTAAAAAATAAACCCTACATTGTTGGAGATATTTCTCATGAAAAACTAAGATTAACAGGATTTATTTTAACAAAAGATAATAATAATCCTAAAAACATCAATAATCTTGAAGATTATATATTAGAATATATTAATTTCGGAGCTCCTTTCTTCGTAGTTAAAAAAAGAAATTCATAAAAGTAAAACCTAAGATGAGTTTTTCTCACCTTAGGTTTTTTCTATATAAATTTTGAGCACACAGCTTCTGGTACAGTTACTTCTGAGTCAACAACAGTTAATTTCCCTGTTTCTTTATTAACTTTATACACTGTAATTGTTCCACTATTCTCATTTGTTGCTATCGCGAAATTATTATTTTTTGAAAGATCAAAATCTCTAGGCCCTTGCCCTTCAGTACTAATAGTTTGAAGCTGTTTTAAACCTGATACTGTATTTTCAAAAACAACTATTGCATCTTGTCCTCTATTAGAAACATAGATAAATCTATTATCATTTGAAATTTTTATTGCACTACCTTTGTTTTCTAGCACAAAATCTTTTGGCAGCGTAGGATAATATGTTGGATTTGTTAGGTTTCCTTCTCCATCATAATCAAAAGCAATTACCTCACTAGTAAGTTCTGTCATAACAAAAGCTTGTTTTTCATCACTACTAAATACTATGTGGCGAACTCCACTTCCATCTTTAGCTTTAAAAGTGACTACCTTTTCTAAAACTCCTTCATTAAGCTTATACGATGTAATCTCATCAGTTCCTAAATCACAAGAAAAGACATATTTTTCACTTGGGGTAAATCCTGAAAAATGCACATGAGGTTTCTCTTGTCTTTCGTGTACTCCACTACCTTCGTGGTGATCAGTTGACAGAAGTTTTACAAGTCTCCCATTTTCAACAGAATAACTATCAATCGTACCTAAATGATAGTTTGCTGATAATAAAGTGCTTTTATCAGAGTTTAACTCTACATAGCAAGGAGGATTACCTTCTTGAGCCACTGATGTTAATTCTTTCAAATTACCATCTTCTTCAACTTCAAAGCTCGTAACAGCACCTTTTCCATCTACTCTTGATACACTATATAAATATTTATTATCATTAGATATTGCTAAATACGTTGGATTATCAACTTTAGCTACATTTCTAACTTCTAGTACTTTTCCTTCTTCAGACAGCTCAACTAAGTATATCCCTTCACTAGTTACTTTTGTATATGTTCCAATATATGCTCTCACAATTATTCTTCCTCCTACATTTTATATACTAATTATAACATTTTCTAAAAATTTTTTATAAAATTTTCTCTTACTTATAATTCGTATAAACCAAAATTATCATTTTTTTTGAAAAGTCAAAATCTTATTTCACGAATTTTCCACCCTTTTCACGAAGTTAAAATTCGCTTTTAGCTGTTTTTTCATCAAAAAATCAATATTCTTCAAAAAAAATCTCCATAAATTCTAACATTTAAGATTTTACATATCTTAAACTTCTTGATATAATAGTTTATAATAATAAAAGTATATTTTAGGAGGAAAACCGTGAAACACGAATTTATATTAGTTCTTGACTTCGGTAGTCAGTACAACCAGCTTATCACACGTCGTGTACGTGAACTTGGTGTTTATTCTGAGTTACATGATAATGAAATTTCTATTGAAGAAATTAAAAAAATGAACCCTAAAGGAATTATCCTTTCAGGTGGACCTAACTCAGTATATGAAGAAAACTCACTTACAATTGATGATGAGATCTTCAACTTAGGTATTCCAGTTCTTGGGATTTGTTACGGAATGCAACTTATGCAACATAAACTAGGAGGAAAAGTAGAATCTGCAACAAGCAGAGAATACGGAGCTCATAATGTTGATGTAGTTTCTGGTGCTAAACTATTCGAAGGTACTCCAGCTTCACAACAAGTATTAATGAGTCACTCTGATAAAGTTGTTGAACTTGCTGAAGGATTCAAAGTTGTTGCAACAAGTGATAACTGCCCAATCGCTGCTGCTGAAAACATAGAAAAAGACTTCTACTGCTTCCAATTCCACCCAGAAGTGCGTCACTCTGAATACGGTTATGACTTAATTAGAAACTTCATCCGTAACGTGTGTAACTGTACTGGCGATTGGACAATCCAAAACTTCATCGATGAGAAAATCGAAGAAATTCGTGCAGAAGTTGGAGATCAAAAAGTTCTTTGTGCCCTATCTGGTGGTGTAGACTCTTCTGTAGTAGCAGCTCTTTTAGATAAAGCAATCGGAGACCAACTTATCTGTATGTTTATCGATCACGGTTTACTTCGTAAAGGTGAAGCTGAAGCTGTAATGAACACATTCAGTAAAGAAATCGAAGGCGGATTCAACATGAATCTAATCAAAGTCGACGCTAAAGATAGATTCCTTGGAAAACTAAAAGGTGTAAGTGATCCAGAACAAAAACGTAAAATCATCGGAAATGAATTCGTTTATGTATTTGACGAAGAATGTGCTAAACTTCATGATGTACCATTCCTAGCTCAAGGTACTCTTTATACTGACGTTATCGAATCTGGAACTAAGAATGCTCAAACAATCAAATCTCACCACAACGTAGGTGGATTGCCAGAAGACATGCGTTTTTCTCTAATCGAGCCACTTAACACTCTATTCAAAGATGAGGTTCGTGCATTAGGTGAAGCTCTTGGCCTTCCACACGAAATCGTTTGGCGTCAACCATTCCCAGGACCAGGACTTGGTATCCGTGTTCTTGGAGAAGTAACAGAAGAAAAACTTCAAATCGTTCGTGACAGTGACTTCATCTTACGTGATGTTATCGCTAAACGTGGATTAGAAGGCGAAATTTGGCAATACTTCACATGTCTTCCAGATATTCGCTCAGTAGGAGTTATGGGAGATGTTCGTACATATGATTACACAGTTGCAGTTCGTGCTGTAACAAGTATCGACGGTATGACAGCAAGCTGGGCTCACATTCCATTTGAAGTACTTGAAGAAATCTCAGCTCGTATCGTAAACGAAGTTGCTCACGTTAACCGCGTAGTCTACGATATTACAAGTAAGCCACCAGCAACGATTGAATGGGAATAATATTATAGTAAAATATATAGATAAAAGCCTTGATTTTTAAGGCTTTTTCTTTTAAAAAAATTAAGCAAAATAAACTTTTAGGCTTAAAGTACCCTGCCAACTCCCCTGCCGAAGAGTAAAATTTACAATGTATGTAAGTAAACAGAATAAAGAATGAATAATACCATTCAACTACTAAAATAGTCGTAACCTTTAATTTAAGGTTGCGACTATTTTTTTGCCCAAATTGACTACTATGGGTATACACATATCGGACAAAATTCAACCCTATTAAATCAACAACCAAAATGTCCGTTATACATGTCTAAAAACTAAATTTCAGGAGGTAAAAATCATACCCCCACTATATAAAAAATAACCTTCTTACTATACCTCCAAAAAAAGATATAAGAAAGTTATTCTCTATTATATATATCATTTAGAAAAGATATATAGCAATTACCTAATATCAATAGTATATTTGACTAGAATCTGTTGCTTTTTCTACTTTATTTATGTAAAATAAAAGCATAAAAGAGAGAGTCGTTTGCACTGACTTTACTAATAATTTATTAACTCACTACGTTCGTAGAAATTATAGTAGTCGTAGTATAAATTATTCGTAATATTTTTCTTCAGTCTTTGACTTTGAAAAATAAACGACTAACTTAAAAGACGGTGGCTCGAATATTTTAGTATTAAATAGCTATCTTACCCTGTGCCAAAGTGTAAAGATGGTTATTTTTTATTGTCTTTTTTTA
>CAURKK010000035.1:0-13196 GCA_963525505.1 uncultured Gemella sp. | reverse complement strand
TTTTAAACTATTATTTATAAAATTATTTATTTTATCATTATCATAAACCACTTCTTTAAGATATAATCCAGCTGCATCTGCTTTTGGCCCTGCGAATTGGCGTTCCTTTTTATCTAATATTTCTTTTATATATTTCGCTTCATATTTACCGGCAGCGACATCTTGTATAGTTCCGATAATTATTCTGACCATATTGTATAGGAACCCATTTCCTGTAATTTCAAAATTCACAATATTAGGATTAATTGGATCTTTTTCCATAGTTAAACTATATATCGTTCTAACCTTATCCTCAACACTTGAGTTTTTTGAACAGAACGATGAAAAATCATGTTCTCCTATAAAATAATGCAATGCATCCTGAGCTTTTTCGAAATTGAAATCAAAACTATGTTTACCTACATAATTTAATAAGAATGGATCAACTTCTCTTCCAATGTATAATTTATAATAATATGTTTTTTGTGTACTATTATATCTGACATGGAAATCCTCAGAAACTCTCATTGCTCCTACTATTCTAATATCTTTTGGGATAGTAGCATTTAAAGCCTTAACCCAAGCAACATCTGGAATATTTAAATCAGTATCAAAATGTAATACTTGCCCATAGGCATGAACACCACTGTCAGTTCTTCCACTCATATAAAGGCGCACATCTTTTTTATTAATTTTCTTTAAACTCTTTTCAATTTCTTCTTGAATTGTATTATTATTTGGTTGTATTTGAAATCCATGGTAATTGCTACCATCATATCTACAAAGCAAAGCTATTCTCACTTTTATCTCCTACATCTTTTATTTTTAATATTTTCTTGCCTCTTCTTCTGTCATCCAAAAATGAATACCTCCGGTTGAATCATACCATCGATCTTCATTGAAATTTCCTGCATAAACCCACTCTCCAAGTTTATAACAAAAATCCTCTGCCACAGTTGACCATGCTTCATCATAAAAAATATTACCTTCAAAGTTTTTTATTTCTAATACCTTAGCTTTGTCACATCTGCAACAGTTTCGAGTTGAAGAGACTCTTTTTGAATCACTTGGTATTAAAAGTTTTATAATTCTATTATTAAGTCCTTTTTTATAAGCAATAAACGCTCCTTTTTCAGGACAATACAATTTAAAATACTCCGTTTTATCATCAAAAGTAATATTTTCTAAATTTGCATCTTCCAAAACAGCTGCATATAGCTTAGCTCCCTTAATATTGGCATATTGCAAATTCACCCTTCTCATCGATGCTTTTTTTAGATTCGAATTAACTAAAATAGCATTCTCCATATTACAATCATCTAAAAGACAATTTTCTAGATTGCTATCTGTAAAATCTACATTACTAAAATCTACATTGATAAAATTTGAAGAAGAAAAATCTAATCTCGATAAATTAAATCCTCTTAAATTCATATCTTCAAAAATCAAGTCATTAAAATTCTTTTCCCCGTGTTTTAAGTGTTCACTAAATTCCTCATAAAAAATTTTTTTCATATATTAACACCTCTATATGATATTATAACATACCAAATAGATTTCTATAAATCTTTGCTAAACAAAAAATCTCTTGATAAAAAATACTGATTTAAAAAATTTAGATGTTCTACTAACTTTAAAATAAGTATTGAATTTCAAATTCAAGAGTCATTAACTATAAATTCTTATAGTGAATTTAAGTAATTAATTATATCTTCACATATACTATAACTAACATTCGACAAATAATTTTTGCTCATATTCAATTTCATCTTTTTAATATTATCTTTTATCACCAATTCTTCTGAATATTTCAAGACTATATCTTATTTTTGCAGTTTTCTTTTTAAAAAACACCTTATATTATCTCCAGTATAGTAAAAATATCCGTAAACATCTCTAAAATATCAAAAACTATATAAATATAATTTTTAAAAAATCGGAGTCACTTTTAAAAACAAGTCTGTTTCTATTACTTCTACTTTATCACTACGATACTTTTCAAATCTTTCTCTAATATTATTAGAAACCTGTAAATGTCAATTTCCAAACAAACCCGTTATCAATAAAAATTTTCCCACTCTGCTTCGCCATTACTTCCTATCATAGTAAGTAACATTATAAAACAACACTATTACAATACCTAAACACATACCCGCCATCGTATCTGTAGGATAATGCACACCTAAATACACCCTTGAACTAGCTATAAACAAAATTCCTACAACAGCTATAAGAATAGCTATATAAGCATTTTTTCCATTAACAACTAGTTTAATAAGTATTAGCGCTAAAGTTAAATATAATATTGTCGCCGAAGTTGTATGACCACTTGGAAAACTCAGACTATTTAACTCTACTAAACGATGAATATTCGGACGCGGACGATTAAATAAAATTTTAATAAACGCCATTAATATACCACAAGTTGCCATCGTTAACGTTAAAAATAAAGCTTCCCTCTTTAATTTTTTCACAAACAACAGTATAACAAGTATAGTAGTTATTACTGCACTTTGTTTTTGATCTGCTATATTTGTCACATTTAAATATATATTTGTAAGTATTGGATTTTCTAAACCTTGAATAGCATTAATAATTATGTTATCTAGCGGTTTTAAAAAACTATTATAACCATTCGCAATAAGTAGGAATATTCCAATAAAAAATACAATCAATACTTTTTGACTTCTTTTCGCCATTAAATCTCCTATCCTCTATAACTAATCTTTAATTTTTACCATATTACCATAAAATCTCACATAATGATAGTGAAAAAAAATTATAGTTTCCTTCTTTCTAAAAGATACTATTTTTATTCACTGATATTATTAATTTAGAGATTCACTAGTATTCCTCTAAAATTTTTTATTTGTAAACATTAATATATAACTTCTCTTTAAAAAACATTAATTTTTTCGTTTTCCTCTTTACAAATTTACTGCAACGATAGATTAAAATACACTCAAATTCCATAACTTTCCTTGCTTTATATTATTATTTTAATTATCGATTTCTTGTATTTTAAATTAGATTCCTTTATAATTAATAAGTTAATTAAAATAAATTTATACAGGAGAATGTATGTCAAAAATAAAAAAATTCATTATAGCAGTATCTCTTATAATTTTGGTGTTCGGTGCTGGTCTATACTATTATGCAAGCACATATAATACCAATTTTTTCAACTTTAAGTATATTAAATCTTATTGGAAAAATAACAACAACAATAATACTGGTACTGAACAAAACTATACAATAAAAGACAATACTAATAACACAGAAAAACCAAAAGAACCAGAAAAAAAAGTCAAAACTATAGAACAAAAACAAGCTGTAATGAAAGCTGATATACCTACTATGAATTCATTAGGTTTATATTATGATTATGCTAATATGACTTTACCTGAAGTTATACAAGCATATTCAAAAGAATACGGGATAAAAAATTCACAGATAGCTTTCTCATATAAAAATTTAGAAACTGGTGAGTTAATTGAAATGAATGAAACTCAACCTATGACTGCTGGTTCTACATATAAACTACCACTTAATATGTTAGTAGTAGATAACTTTGAAAAATATAACTTATCTATGACTAAACGTTATGACATCACTAACACTTACTATGAGTATGATGATGAACACAACACATATGTCAAAGTTTTTAAAGGGGCTATGACTATTCCCCAAATGCAATACTATTCATTAGTTTATTCAGAAAATACACCTGCATACGCCCTTGCAGAGCGTCTAGGAGGAATAAACGAAGTGTATAAAATGTACAGTAACTATGGTGAATCGAAATCAGAATTAAAAACTTTTAGCACAGAAAATAAAACAACAACTAACTATTATATTCAAGTATTACAACACTTATGGGATAATAAAGAAAAATATAAAGACATTCGTTCGTATATTGGTGAATCTTTCCCAGGTGATTATTACAAGCGCTATTTACCTAACCTGCAAATAGAACAGAAACCTGGATATGTTAAAGAAGCACTAAATGTTGATGCTATTGTTTATGAGAAAACACCTTACATTATCGCTTTATATACTGCAGGTTTAGGAGGAGCTACTCCTGCTACTGAGGAAGTAAACCTTGTTGGATTAGATCAAGTAGGACAAATTTCTTATGTTATAAACGAATGGCACCGAGTTAATATGAATCCATAAATTAAAATTTAATACAATTTTCAGAGAGGCTAAGAAAAAAATTTTCTAAGTCTCTTTCTTATTTTTTTTGACAAATCACTCAATATCATTTATAATATTTTGTAAAGTTATAACTTTACAAAATATTATAAATGGAGAGTACTATGTTTTGCAATAATAGATTAAAAACTCTACGTACTAATCGTAACACTTCTCAAACCGCAGTAGCACAATACCTTGGAGTTACACGTGCTGCCTACAATAGTTGGGAAAAAGGTAAGTACGTCCCAAATAAGAAAAATCTAGAAGAATTAGCTGCTTACTTTAATGTAGAGACTACTTTCTTTGAATCAGAATATGAAATAGTTAATAAATATCTCCAATTAAACGAGATAAATCAAAAGAAACTTTTGACTATGGCTAACGAGCTATATGTTTCTCAATTATATAAATATCAAGTTCACGCAAAACTATCTGCTGGTTTAGGTAACTTTTACTATGAAGATTATGAATTCGATACGGTTTACTTCAACAAAGACATATCATACGATATAGCCTCTTGGATTGATGGGGATTCTATGGAACCAAAATACCACAGCGGAGATGTTGCCTTGATTAAAAAAACTGGATACGATTTTGACGGATTGGTTTATGCAGTAGTCTATAATGAGGAAACATACATAAAAAAGGTCTTTCTAGAAGAAAATACAGTTCGTCTAGTTTCTATTAATGACAACTACAAAGACATAATAGCACCGATAGAAGAAGTAAATATAGTAGGAGTTGTTACAGATTCATTTAAACCTATAAAAGAGGTGTAATAATATGGGAATAATCGACTATACATTAGAACCTCATTCAGACATAGCCTTTATAGATATGAAGTCTTTTTATGCGAGTGTAGAATGCGTAGAACGTGGACTTAATCCTTTAACAACCTCACTTTGTGTAATGAGCAGAAGTGATAACTCTAACGGTTTAATATTAGCAAGCTCCCCTGTTTTCAAAGAAGTCTTTGGGAAGAATAATGTAGGTAGAAGTTATGATCTTCCCTTCGATATTAATACACGACGTTTTTCATTTTATAACGCAAAAAGACAAGGTCTTGAAATAACTCAACAATATATTAATCATATTGAATCTTGGGCTAAAAAAACACTTATCGTGCCTCCAAGAATGACTTTGTATATCGAAAAAAATATACAGATACTTAACGTACTTAAAAATTATGTCCCAGACGAGGATATTCATCCCTATTCTATAGACGAAGGATTTATTGATTTAACGCAATCGCTCAATTACTTCATAAAAGATTCTACAAAAACAAGAAAAGAAAAATTGGACATAATTTGTGCAAAAATTCAACATGATATATGGAAAAAAACTGGGGTTTTCTCTACTGTAGGAATGAGTAATGCCAATCCTCTTTTAGCAAAACTTGCTTTAGATAATGAAGCGAAAAAAACTCCAACTATGCGTGCTAATTGGTCATATGAAGATGTCGAAACAAAAGTATGGAATATTCCTACACTTACTGATTTTTGGGGAATAGGAAACAGAACAGAAAAAAGATTAAATAAATTAAAAATATATTCTGTTAAAGACTTAGCAAATGCTAATCCAGATATACTAAAAAAAGAATTTGGAATTATCGGAGTTCAACTATGGTTCCACGCAAATGGAATCGATGAGAGCAAACCTTCAAAACCTTATAAACCCAAATCAAAGGGCTTGGGTAATTCACAAGTACTACCTAAAGATTATAAGATCAGATCACAAATAGAACTAGTTTTATCAGAAATGGCAGAACAAGTCGCGATAAGACTAAGAAGAGTTAAGAAAAAGGCAAAATCAGTACATATTCATATCAGTTACAGTAGAATCGAAAGCAAAAAATCTATTAATGCATCTAAAAAAATCAACCCTACTCAAAGTACTAAACAATTAACCGATCATGTTCTATCGCTTTTTAGAAGTAAATATGACGGTGGTGCCGTACGCTCTATTGCAGTTAGATATGATAACCTGATAGATGATAATCTTACAATCTATACGTTATTCGACGATATTGAAACTATTGAAAAACAAAGAAAAATTGATAAAACACTAGATACTATACGTGATAAATACGGATTCTTATCAGTTCAAAATGGAAGTATGTTAATGGAAGGTTCACGTGTAAAAGAAAGAAGTAAACTAGTAGGAGGTCATGCTGGTGGCATGGATGGAATAATATGATAAATAGAAATTATCTTCCCTATAAATCTGCAAGAGAATACGCTGACCGTGGAATGGCTAAGTGGTTGGGCTTTTTCATCTCAGAACACACTACCGCGATTAATACGCAAGGTGACACTATAGATTTTTCCAACAATATGGATGAAGACGAAAAAAGACTACTATTAAACCAACTATATTTCTTTAAAGGTTTATCTTATTTATATACCTCTACTCAACATGAACCATATCTAGGAAAGGTGGTTGATTGTACTAACGATATTATTTATTTTTCAACTAAACAAAATATACTGCAAATTTCAATTAGCGATATTCTAAAAGTTTCTTTAGCAGAGGAATTAGATTATGAACAAACTTAACCAACATGAGGCCCAATTTGATTATTTCAGCAGTAATTACGATCAATTTGAAAAAGATTTTTATAAATATTCTGCATTGAATGTACCCTTGACATTTTTAACGGATGATATTCTAAATTTAATGATAAATAACAATAGTAACTTTTTCAGATTAACCGCTAGTAAATCAAAAGATAATAGAGATCACTATTTTTTCTTTAAGATTTCATCACCTGTAGAAAATAAGATGGTGAGAATCTTTCAATATATTGGACATAAATTTATAAGTCAAAAATAAACTCGAATCTAGGATTACAACCCTAAAAGTTATATGTTTATAACTTTTTTGATGGATATATACTTCCTAATTCGAGTTTATTTTATATCAATTCTTTCTACATTAATGAAAATTAGTCTTTAAACTTTATTGTTTTTGTTTTCTTCTGATTGCAATTGCAGACCCTAAGGCTAATAATGCTATTCCTAAAGGCTTAGTTGATTCTAAACCAGTTTTTGGTAATTCTTCTGTTTCTTTCTTATTAACTTCTACATTTTTAAAATCATTACCACTACTAGATGTTTGTTTTTTATCTTTTTCCGTATAACCGGCACTAACTGGAGCTACTATCTGAACTCGGCTTTCTAAATCTTTGGCTCCTACTCTGATTCTTTCTAAAATAGTAAATTTACTGAAGTGATTTATTTTGAACTGCAGCGAACCGTTACTGTAGCTACTTTCAACTTTTTCTAAAACATTATTATCTGCTATATGATATACTTCTAGTTCAGCATTATCATTTTTCACCACTGATACTTTAACTGTACGTTCAGCATCACTATCTATTTTTTTACCATCTTTCTTAAAGTGAATTTCAAAAACTTCAATAACTTTATATTCATTACCCAGTTTTTCTATGATAGCTTTATTAAGATTCTCATCATTTATTGCACCTACAAATACATTATCTGCATCTATTTTATTTTTATCAAATGATACAGCTACATCACGACCTGATAATGTTGCAGATAAAACTTTATTTTCAACTGGCGCATTATTCTCTGAGGTTTCTTGTTTTTTATTATTAGATGCATCTTTTTTATCTGAAGTTACTTTTGGAGTTTCTTTTTTGTTTTCAGGAACAGGCTGTTCTTTTGATAGTTCTTTTTTATCTTCGACTTTTTCTGGCTTTTTATTTTCTTTAGGTGCGTCTTTTTTATCCGAAGTAATTTTTTCTTCTAGACGATTTTTTACTTTTGGATAATTCCCATTAAAACCAAGAATTTCTAATGTTTCGTCTACAGCACGAGCAGTAGCAAGTGTATTCCTCACACTTTCCGAAGATGTGGCATCTAACATTTCATCTCTAAACTTAATAAGTTTATATTCTGGAATACGAGTATATGAATATAGTTTTTCTAAACTTTCAACTTTTGTTGTTAGTTGAGAAAGTTTGCTGTCCATTGAGAAAATTCTAGGTCTTGCCCAGAACTCTCTTTTTTTTGATAAATCTTTGATAAGTGGTAATATTTCTTCATTTTCAACAGTCAATAAATGATTTTTCAACTCATTCAATACATTATTAGGAATGATACTATTTTTTAATATTCTGTTCTTTAAGCTATAAAATTTGTTAGTGTTTTCTATATTTTCGTCCGAAATTTCTTCTAATTCTTGATTTAAAAGATTTTCCCTAAACTTTTCTTTCAAAGATTCTGGTAAGAATACTGATTCCTCTATTTTCTTATTTTTTTCAAATAGTTTCTTTTGTGTGAATAAAATAGAACTTTTATCCGAATAATTAGGGTCCATAAAATATTTCATATTCCCTTTTACACTTGAAATCAAAACTTTTTTATTTTGTAATGATAAATTAGATTTTTCAATTTCACCTATAAGTGATTCAAATTCTATCAGATTATCAGTATTTCTATGATTCAGATTTTCCAAAATAATATTTATATATTTTTCTCTTATTTCTTCTGATAAATTCTTATTAGTTTTAAGTAATTCAATTCTCTCAACATTTTCTAACAGCCTATATTCACTACGACTTTTTCCCACACGATTATATTTACTGTATATAGGGTCACCATAATAATGATAATAGTTAGGCTGTAATTCCCCTCTTTCTGGTCTTTCTTTATACTCTTCCCTATAAAGCTCCACCATTTCTTGTTTTAGCTTTTCTTTTTCATAATCATTAAGTTTAGCTTTTGTATTTAGAACCTCTAAAATATTAGCTTGTTCTTTTTTTATACGTTCTTCTCTTAATTTTTTATCTTCAGCTACGATTTTTTCCTTTACCTTATTAAGATCAGCTTCAGTTGTATATTTTTCCAGTTCATTTACAAAAGGAACAAGTTGCTCATCTGTTAAATCTGTTAAATGGTGTTTTACACTAGAAATTACTTCTTCTCTTTTATAAATGATTTGCTCTTCAGTATCAATTATCTTTCTTAATTCTTCTGCCTTTTCTGAAGTTTTAAGAGCTTCAATTTCTTTTAGTAATACCTCTATTCTCTCTTTAGATAATAATGGTAATCCTTTTCCAGTATTCTCATCACGATGAGTAGATGATGTTCTATTTACTAAACTTTGCAACTCTTTTTTTAAGTTTAATAATTTATATTTTTCTTTTAAATTATTTAACTCCACTATAGAATTCGCAGCTTTTATCTCTTCTCTAGAGATGTTACTATAATTATAATCTCTAGATAAATTCCTTTTAGATTCCTCTAGTTTATATTTATTAATAATTTCGTTTAATTCATTATCATTTTTAGCTGATGCTACTTCTTTAGTAAATTTTTCATTTTGATCATCACTAAGATATAGATTATGTACTCTTTTCAATGAATATACTCTATTTTCTAATTCCTTCTGTTTCTCTTCAGTCTTTTTAATAACTTCATATTCATTTCTAATTTTTAAAAGATCTTCTGTAGATTTAGCAGCCCATAAACTATTAACTAATCTTTCTTTTTCTTTTCCATCAATAATATCATCCAGTGAGTACTTCAAGTATTCTTTCTCTTTTATAAGCACCCAATCAATATTATCTTCTTTGCCAGGTGCTCTAGCTATATTCTCATCTGGCACGTCCTCTGATGGCGTTGGTTTTATCTCCGGGGCTGGTGTGGGTACTGGCGATAATGGACTAACTGAAGATGTCGTCGGAGTTGGAGCATCAGCTCTTGTTGGTTTCGAAGTAACCTCTGGTGAAGAACTCGGCTTTATACTTTCTTCAAAAATAGGCTTATCTAAAGGTTTTTCACTCACATTATGATTCACTTCAGCACTAACTACCACATTATTAATTTCTTCTTGTGCATAAGCTGTTCCTAGAGAACCGGCGGTAATCCCTATTAATATACTGGCTGTTCCTACTGAAACTTTTCTTATAGAATATTTTTTCTTATTAGACATCATCTTTCTCCTTAAAATTTACACAAAAAATATAACTTGCTTTCATTTTCCTATCTGTATAATTATATTATATCTATGACAAATGAGCAAGTATGAACCTATATTTTAAAAAGATAACAAAAAAGATGAACATAATATATTATAAATGTTCATCTTCTTATTCTAAACTAAATTTGTAATATCAAAATTATTACTTCTATTCAGCTATGACAATTATCATAGTTGAAATAATTAATTATCTAATACTATGTTTATTCATTTTCTCTTGGAAAATATTTGTAATAACTTTACGTAGCTCTTCTTTTTCTTTTTCTGGCCACTCACCTTCTTGTTGAGCTGCCGCATAAAGTTCTGGATACTCTACAGAAATTCTCTTAACTGTACGTGTGTTAGCATGTTTTCTTACGAAAAATGGAATCTTCTTCATTAATTCTTCTGGAACTAATGAAAGTATTCTATCCGCAGTTTCTTTATCACTAATTACTGAAAAAGTAAGACCTTTCTTAATCTGTTCTTGTTCCTGTTCTGTAAAATCTTCTAACTTCATTCTGTTCTCCTAAAGTATATATTTTCAATTAAAATTATATACTAATACTTATGAAACAACAAATATATTTTACTGATAAAGATTATCAGTATTATAAGTTACCAATTTTCAAATTATTACTTAAAAATAATAGCAATCTTTTATTAATATTCAATAGTATAAAATGCTACTTTTAAACTCTAACCTACAACTAACAATAATACCCTATTAATAATTTACCTGCTAATCAACCTTCACTATCAAAGTTACGCACTTAATCCAAACAACTTATAAAACTCACCTTCCCTATATATCAAGTCATCAAAAGAACCATCTTCAACAATGACACCGTTTTTCATAAAAAGAATTCTATCATATTTTTTTAAAAGAGTTTCATTTAATTTGTGCGTGACAACAAGAGTTGTCAAATCTCGAATTTTCAAGATTGAATTTTCAATTTCAGTAGTAACTTGATTGTCCAAAGATGAGGTAGCCTCATCCAGTAATAAGATTGGTGTTTTACGAATTAAGGCACGTGCAATACTAAGTCTTTGTTTTTGTCCACCGGATAGATTTGCTCCATTTTCACCACATAAAGTTTGTAGTCCTAATTCATTTTCTAAAATATAATTTTCTAACCCAGACTGCTGTACAGCTTGTTTTATATCATCTTCTGAAAAAGGTTGATTAAGGGTAATATTTGCACTTAACGTATCATCAAAGATATAAACATCTTGTTGAACTACAGTTATTAAGTTATACAGACTCTCTGATGAAATATCTTGCAAATCTTGATTATCAATTGAAATGTTCCCACTTGTTACATCGTAAAAACGCAATAATAGATTCAGTAAAGTTGATTTCCCACTCCCTGACATACCTACGATTGCAATTTTTTCTCCCTTTTGAATATCCAAAGATAAATTATTAAAAATCTTTTCTTCAGCATTAGGATAAGAAAAATCTATATTTGAAAAAGAAATTACATCATCAAAATATTCTTTCCTTTTTCCAGTTTGAAGTTCGACTACATCTTTTACTTTAAATGAATTCAGTGTAACCTGACCTTCACGGAATTTACTTATTCCCATACCAATTTCATTTAACGGCATTACTACAAAATTTACTAATTGAACAATAGCTGTTACACTCCCAATTGTGGTATGACCATCGAAGACAAGATACATTCCTCCACCAAAAGCTACTAAAAAAACAATCATGCCTGAAAGCTGAGAAATTACACTAGCCAAAACATCTAATTTTCCTTTTATATAATAAATCTCATCCAATTTTTCACTTTCATAATTGTAATCCTGACGGATAGCTTCTTTCATGTTAAAGCTTTTAATAACCAGAAATCCTGCTAGAATATCTTTAATCTTAGCTAAATACTTCTGATCAGCAATAATAGCGCTATTTTGTAAAGAAGCTAACTTTTGTCCAATAACTCCTGAAATTATCATTGGAATAATGCTGGCAATGATAACCAATAAAGTTAAAAACCAATTACCTATAAACATGGCTATTAGCGAGAAAATCATCAAAGAAAAGTTTTTTGAAATATTAAAATACTGGTACAAATAGTCTTGCTCAATTTTCCTCATATTTTCAGTCAATATAGAAATATATTTTCCTGATTTATCCTTAGAAAATTCTCTATAATCCTTATCTAAAATCGATTGAAACACCTTGTTTTTATATCTTGACATAATTTTTCTAACAAGTTTATTTCTCAAACGAAGAGATATGAAATTAAGACCAGCATAGAAGAAAATAACAGCAACGCCAACTAATACAGCTTCAGTCAGTGCTTTTCTATTTTGGGACAGTCCACTATCAATAATACCTTTAATAGAATAAGCAAAAGCAATATTAATTAAAGGGACTAGCATATTAAAGATCATGAAAGCATAATGAAACTTTTTATGTTCCTTTATCAATTGTTTCATTCTTAATCCACCTCATAATTATTAAATTTTATTTAGAAAATGCGACATAAAGTATTCTTCTAAGTCAATATTTTCTCTCATAATTTCCTTCATAGAGATTTGTTCAATCATTTCTCCATTTTTTATAACACCAATCTTATCTGCTATCTGTGAAATTTCGGATAAGATATGACTTGAGATTAATATTGTAATTCCATGCTCCTTAGAAAGGAGCAGCAAAAGATTTCGAATTTCTTGAATTCCTATTGGGTCCAAACCATTGATTGGTTCATCTAAGATTAATAATCTAGGTTTTGTTAAAAAAGCTCTAGCTAAACCGAGTCGCTGCCTCATTCCTAACGAAAACTCTTTTACTTTTTTAGTAGTATTTTTTAATCCTACCATACTTAAGACACTTATTATGTCTGATTCATTAATATTCCCCCCCATATACTGAGCATGAATTTTCAAGATTTCTTTTGCAGTACAACTTTCATAAAAAATTGGTGTTTCAATAATACTACCAATCTCACTTAAAATTTCTTCTCTATGTTCTTGTAAATTTTTTCCGAAAATTTCAATACTACCAGATGTAATAGTTGATA
>CAURKK010000034.1:0-13351 GCA_963525505.1 uncultured Gemella sp. | reverse complement strand
TACGACTTTCTTTTTAAATTCAAAATTATATTTAGTCATAAAAATACCGACCTCCTAAAAGTTAGATTTTTTGGTCTAACTTTTTGGGGTCGGTACATAAACTAACTTTTGGGGTGTTTTATATTATTTATTTTCCTTCAATAGTAATCATCCATACTTCGCTACGAGCTGAAGTTTTAAAAGGTGGTCCCCAGAAACCGTAACCCGCAGAAGTGAAGAAATGTTTACCATTAATCTTCGCGTAGCCATGATCTAGTGTATAAACTACATCTGTGATGAAGTTTAACGGCCATAGTTGTCCGCGGTGAGTATGCCCAGAAAGTTGAACATCAATAGGTAAGGTAGCGTGATAATCAATAGCATCAGGTTGATGATCCACAAGAACGATAGTTTTGCTCAAATCAACACTCTTAAGCAGTTCAGTGGTATCAAGTCTATCGCGACTGACACTTTTATCTTTACGCCCAACCAAGGTAACATCATTATTAATAGCAATACTTTCATCAAATAGTGGGATTATTCCTGTCTTTTTAATTTCGTTTACTATTTCTAGTGCGTCATGGTCATGATTTCCCATAGTAGTATAAACTCCTAGAGGAGCTTTCAACTTGCTAAGATTTTCTTGCATATTACGCTTTTTGTACATAACCATATCATCATCCATAAGGTCTCCTGCGATGACTACAGCATCTGGCTTCTCTTCATCAACAATCTTGTTCAGTTTCTCAAGTTGAGGATTTGAGAAAAATGTCCCAAGATGAAGATCAGAGACCATAGCAATCTTAACAGTAGTATCAAGATGTTTATCTACCTTGATAGTCTTATTAATCACAGTAGGTGAGTATGCCCAAAATAACCCCACAGCAGTCATGCCTAATAAATATAGAGTAGTTATGCTTAAACTAATTCCTTGAGTAAGGTTTAATTTAAAGATTTTCAGTAGTAACTTAGCGACTAATAAAACAACACCTATTACAGCACCATTTAAGAAATAAAAGTACCAGATGTTCCCATAATTAATCCACGGTACGCCTAATCTTAGCATATAAGCTACGATAGAAAAGTTAGCAACGATAAATAGCGCGATACCGATAGCTAATTTAGCCTTAGGGGGAACAAAAGGTGAGATCATCCATTTTAAACCTAGCCACATCAAAATTACTAGTATTTCATATACTGTGAATACTCCGATGAAACCAGCGATAAATTTCCAATTATTCAATATCAATTCTCCTTAAAATTATTTAATAATAGATGTAAGAATATGTTGTATATTCAAACAGAGTGCTTTTCATTATACAATATGAAGCTTAAGCTGTCATTAAATTAGGTTGGATAGGGTGATTCTTTTAAGTGTTGTAACTTCTTAATCTTAAAAGTTATTGGTGTCATTGCTGCTGGAATGATGTTGAGCGTAACCTTATCTATCTGTGGTATCTTTGCTCTTATCTATATGATTATTTTCAAGACAATGTCAAGAAGTTACCGTAAGATTGTACAAATGTAAAAAAAATGATACAATAGGGCTTCTAGAATAGAAATAAAAGAATAGAAAGGAGATAATATGAATTCTGAAAGTTATTTTGATGGAGGAATCCTAGGTTATATTGGTTACTCTATCTTAGGAGCAATAATTTGCGTGTTTACCTTTGGAATCGGAACACCTTGGGCTGTTTGTATGATGCAAAATTGGAAAACGAAACACACTGTGATTGATGGGAAACGTCTATACTTTGATGGTACTGGGGCACAGTTGTTCGGTAACTGGATCAAGTGGTTTCTTCTAACTATCATCACCTTAGGAATCTATAGCTTCTGGTTAGTTATCAAAATGCAGCAATGGATTGTAAAACACACTCATCACGTTTAATCATTAAATTCGGGCTAATTCAAAAGCCCTAAAATTTAACAGAGGTCATATAAAAAATTATAGACGTAGTGGTTCATTGATTTAAAAAGATGGCTTTATAAAGGCTTTTTTGAAATCTAATAAACTGTGAGGGAGCGACTCGATAAAATCTTATTTCTTAAGAAATCATGATTTTTGAGTCGCTCCCAGTCTTTTGTTTTTAGAATAAGGAAACTGGAATTTTGTCAGTTCTCTATCTTGGAAAGGATATAAAAATCTTTTAAACTGATGGGTTTCCTTAGTGAAAGACTGTGAAATTTTTGATATAATATAAAGAATCAACTGATAGATGCTTTTTTATTTATCTAGAAAAAAGAGATATTTTTTAAAAGACTTACAGGTGAGGACTAAGGAAATTTAAATACATATGTAATGTTTGGTAGAAAATCACTCTATCCTCATCAATAGATAAATAGAAATAAATTAAATAAAAGGAGAAACAGATGCCTGGAAATTATTCAACACGTGAATACCGTGAAAAATTATACGATGACCTTCATGTTAGATCGAGAGATACAGCGATTTTGATGTGTGCAATTTTTATTGCCTCTATCGGACTAAATATGAATTCAACAGCTGTTATTATTGGAGCCATGTTAATTTCACCTCTCATGACACCGATTGTTGGACTAGGATTAGGTTTAGCTATTTTTGACACTCGTTTAATCAAGCAAGCTCTAGGGGTTTTACTTACTCAAGTATTGGTCAGTTTACTTGTATCGACTCTGTATTTCTGGATTACTCCCTTATCTTATGCAAGTAGCGAGTTGATTGCACGAACTTCTCCAACGATTTGGGATGTCCTAATTGCTATTGCTGGTGGGATTGCTGGTGTTATCGGTTCAAGGAAAAAAGAAGCAAACAATATTGTGCCAGGAGTAGCCATTGCTACAGCTCTAATGCCGCCTATTTGCACTGCCGGCTATGGTTTAGCTAATGGAAATGTACGATTTTTATTTGGAGCTCTCTATCTTTTCTTGATTAACTGTGTCTTTATAATGCTAGCCAACATTGTTGGGGCAAAAATTTTAATGAGAAAATCTCCCTTAACTTCATTCAAAGAGCTAAACATTAAAATGAAAATTTGTTTGATATCTTTGATTGTATTATTGGTTGTTCCAGCAAGCTATTCGGCAGTTACTCTAACGATAGAACAAGCGCGAAAAGAAGGTGTTAAACAGTTTGTAGGAAAAGAGTTTGCCAATCATACGGTTATCAATCAAGTCTACAAGTCAAGGGACAATGAATTGGTCTTGACAATTGTCGGTGACCCGATTTCAGAAGAAGAATTAGAAATAATTCACCAAAAACAAGCCTCTTATGGTATTCAATCTGTTCAATTGAAAGTTAATCAAGTTCAGAATTCGACAAAATTAGATAGTGAAGCGACCAAGGAATTTTATGAAACTATTAATAAATATATCGATCAAAAACTATCTGAAAAAGATTCACAAAAAGATCTTGTAAAAGAAAATGAAGCAGACAAGGATTAAGGATATTCTATATCCTTAATCCTTGTCTTTTTAATTTGATTTTTTTAGAAACAGTAGTTAGGTCTTTTAGTATAGCTCACCCAATAACTTTGAAGGTTTCATCGCGTTCTAATCCTAATTGGATATTATTACGATATAAAAGGGTGAGATATTTATACTTTATCATAGTTGGTCTTATTTCTAATTTAAACATTTCACACTTAATTACAATGTAAAAAAAATCATTTCAGAGTAGTTTCCACTTTGATTAGGCAGATGGAAGTTACTTTGAGAATAAGCTGTTTATAATGAGTTGCCAAAGTATATAAAGAAAACAAGAAAATCTGTAGATAATACAGACTTTATGATTGAAATAAATAAGATTATAAGTGATTATGTTGAAATTGAAAATTTACTTTAGAAACTGCTGAATAAAAGCATCCAGGAAATTAGATTTCCTAGATGCTTTTTTATCTATGTAATTATTTACCTAATTTTTCTAAGTGTTTAGCTAGGCGTTCGTTAACGAAATCCCAGTTTACAACACGGAAGAATTCTTTAATGTAGTCTGGACGACGGTTTTGGTAGTTTAGGTAGTATGCGTGTTCCCAAACGTCTAATCCAAGAATTGGAGTAAGACCTGTTAAGTATGGAGAGTCTTGGTTAGCTGTTGAAGTAACAACTAGTTTACCTTCTTTATCTAAAGCAAGCCATGCCCATCCACTACCGAATCTTGTAGCAGCTGCAGCTGAGAAGCTCTTAACGAACTCTTCGTATCCACCAAGTTCAGCCTCAATTTTTTCTTTAACTAATCCAGCGAATTCAGAAGAATCTGCTTTAGTCATAGACTTCCAGAATAGGCTGTGATTGTGGTGCCCACCACCGTTGTTGATAACAGCTTGACGAATATCAGCAGGTACGTTATCAATGTTTTTTAATAAACCACAGATGCAGTTAGCTTCGAATTCTGGGTGTTTTTCTAAAGCTGCGTTTAAGTTGTTAACGTAAGCAGCGTGGTGTTTGTCGTGGTGAATTTCCATAGTTTTAGCGTCGATAACTGGTTCTAAGAAATCGAATCCATAAGGTAATTCAGGTAATTTAAATGTCATAGTAATAATCCTCCCGGGGTTTTAATCAATATATTACTATTATAAGAAAAATATTAAAAATAAACAACAAAAATGCTTACAAAAAAATTTTTTTATTAGAAAGAAACTATTTTTCTATAAAAAATGATAATTTATTATAGTTAACTATTTGTTGTTTTTAGAGATTTATGATAGATGTTAATAGTATATATATTTTAAGTGTGACGGCATTAAAGAAATAGTTCTGTATTTTATAATAGAAAGATTTAAGTTTTTCAATTTTTAATATCTATCTATGGACTAATTTATAAAAATTTTATACAATAGTATTTGCATGAATTATTTTAATCATGATAGGAAATTTATAGCTATTACGCTTTAATTTTTAATAGTTTAATAGTATAATATAGTTGGAAAAATTGTATAGATAAATGATTCGAATTTTAATCGAAAGGAATTTTATAATGAAAATAGGAATAGATAAAATTGGTTTTGCAATGCCAAATTATTATTTAGATATTCGTGATTTAGCCGCAGCGCGTGGAATAGAACCAGATAAATTTACAAAAGGTTTATTACAACTTGAAATGAGTATTCCACCAGTATCTCAAGACATAGTAACTCTTGGGGCACAAGCTGCATATGAAATATTAGATAAAGATGATTTAGAAAAAATTGATATGATTATCGTAGGAACTGAGTCTGGAATTGACCAAAGTAAAGCTTCTGCGGTATTTATTCATGGACTTCTAGATATTCAGCCATTTGTACGTGCTATTGAAGTAAAAGAAGCATGTTATGGTGCAACGGCAGCATTAGATTTCGCAAAAAATCATGTTATGAATAACCCAGAATCAAAAGTTCTAGTTATAGCTAGTGATATAGCGAAATATGGAGTTAAATCATCTGGTGAGTCGACACAAGGTGCAGGAAGCTGTGCGATGCTAGTTAGCAGCAACCCTAGAATATTAGAACTTAACAATGATAATGTTTGTTTAACTCGTGATGTTATGGACTTCTGGCGTCCTAATTACTCACATTATGCATTTGTAGAAGGAAGATTTTCAACGGAACAATATCTTGATTGTTTAACTACTACTTGGGGAAGATTCTCAGAAAAATCAAAACAGAATCTTAATGATTTTTCTGCAGTATGCCTACACTTACCATATCCTAAATTAGGGTTAAAAGGTTTAAGTTTATTATTAGAACAAGCTGAAGAAGATAAAAAAGAAGAATTACTTGCTCGATTCAATGAGTCTATTTTATATAGTCAACGTGTAGGTAATATTTATACAGGATCATTATTCTTAGGACTGTTATCTTTACTTGAGAACAATACTACTTTAGAAGCTGGTAATAAGATTGCGTTATATAGCTACGGAAGTGGTGCTGTTGCGGAAGTATTTAGTATGACTTTGGTTGATGGTTATAGAGAACAATTAAGAAAGAATCGTTTTGACGATTTTGACAGTAGAACACGTATTTCAATTGATGAATATGAGAAAATGTTCTTTAGAGATACTACAGTTGATGAGGAAGGAAACTTAGATATTTCTGATATTCAAGATGAAAGCAGATTTGTTTTAGAAAAAATTGAAAATCACAAGAGAGTTTATAAAAAACAATTTTAATAGAGGGAACTATGGAAAAAATTTGGAGTGGATTTTATAAAAAAAATATTGATGAGCGCTTAGAGGTGATCAAACAAGCTGATATTTTAAGTGAAGAGCATCTTGAATTTCTTAAAAATAATGAGGTTTTGAACTTTGATACGGCCAATAACATGGTAGAGAATGTAATAGGAACCTTCTCATTACCTTTTAGCGTTGTGCCAAATTTCACTGTTGATGGAAAACAGTATGTAGTACCATTCGTTACAGAAGAACCATCGGTAGTTGCAGCTTGTAGTAATGCTGGGAAGATAGTAGCGAAATCAGGTGGTTTCAAAACAAACATCCTTGATAGAAAAATGATTGGTCATGTTGCATTATACGATATAGCAGATACTACTGTAGCTGTAGAACGTATTTTGCAGAGTAGAGAACTTCTTTTAAAAACCGCTAACGAAGCTTATCCGTCTATCGTAGCTCGTGGTGGAGGTGCTCATGATATCGAGGTTAAAATTCTATCAGAAGATGGAACAGATTTCGTAGTTGTTTACCTTATAGTTGATACTTTAGAAGCGATGGGAGCCAATATGTTAAATACTATGCTAGAGGCACTTAAAGTTTCGTTAGAATCATTAATTGAAGGTGTAGCTCTTATGGCGATTTTATCAAATTACGCGACACGTTCACTAGTTACTGCTGAATGTTCTATTCCATTCAAAAACTTAGGAGAAAATGGTGAGTATTTAGCTAAAAGAATTGAGCTTGCGAGTAAATTCGCAAAAGCAGATGTCTATAGAGCTGCTACACATAACAAAGGTATCTTTAATGGTATTGACAGTGTTGTAATAGCGAGTGGTAATGACTGGCGAGCAATAGAAGCGGCATGTCAAAGTTATGCAACTAAAGACGGTAACTATAAAGGATTATCTACTTGGCGTTGTGATAAAGAGGCTAAGAAACTCGTTGGAGAAATCACGTTACCTATGCCGGTTGCTAGTGTAGGTGGATCTATCGGAATCAACCCTACTGTAAAAGTAGCGAGAGGACTATTGAACAATCCAGATGCGAAAATATTAGCGAGTATCCTCGTTTCAGTAGGTTTAGCTCAAAACCTAGCAGCGTTAAAAGCATTGGTAGGAGATGGAATTCAAAAAGGACATATGAAATTGCACGCAAAATCTTTAGCAATTTTAGCTGGAGCTACTAATGATAATATTGAATTAATCGTAGAAGAACTTAGAAAAGAAAAACACATGAACTTAGCTAGTGCTAAGAAAATAGTAGATAAATATAATAAATAAAGTTAAGAGAGATTAGGATGCCTAGTCTCTCTTATTTGATAATTTGTGTAAGATTTATATTCTTTATGAATGAATCTAAAAAATATTAATATATTTAATCTTGATAAACTGTTTAGAAAGAATAGAGGAATTTATTTATAGTATAAATATTTAAAAAACGAATCAAAATGACTATTGTTATAAGGTTTTATATCGTAACATGAATATAGGGGGGGTGCTGTTTCTAATATCTTTCTTTGCTGTTTCATGATAAATAGTGTAAGTTTTTTAAATTTTGTGAGCAGTTTCATTGATTAATAATTTAAAATGATATATTCTATAAAGTATAGAAATTAACAAATTAATATCTATAAAAAATATTTAAATAAAAGTATATTGAATTTCAATTTATAGAAATAATTGATAGGTAATATACAGGAGGTACAATTATGTCATTAGAAAACAAATTCGAAGAAATCAAAGGATCAGTTAAAGAAGGTTTAGGAAAAATAACTGGAGATAAATCGCTAGAAGTTGAAGGAGTAGCAGAACAAGTAGTTTCTAAAGTAAAAGAAGCTGCTGAAGGTGCTAAAGATGCTGTAGAAGGCGCTATTGACAGCGTTAAAGATAAATTAAAATAAGACGAATATTTATTGAATCTTTTTAGGATATTAATAAATCTAAGTAAAATAATAATTTAGTATTCTTATAATATAGACAACTGACTAAAGTAGAACTTAAGTCGGTTGCCTATTTTTATATTATTTCAATAAGGGGATTCAGCTGGGGGTTGATTTTAACTTAACGTAAAAAAAACATCGCCATGTGCAATGACGATGTTTTTTTGTTCTTTTAATATAATTCGAATCTTTCTATGTAGTACATAGTTCTATTAGCTCCGCTTTCGTAGTTTTTATTGTTTAAGCGAAGTGACATCATACCTACAGGTTTTCTAGTAGCGACATTTACGTATGGGATAAGAAATCTATCACCTTTAATATCCCATTTTTCTACTGGCATAAAGATTGCATCAGTGGCACCGCCGTAGCCAATATCACTTTTTGCTAAGAATACTTGATCTTTTGCGAAGTACACTACTTTATTTTTGTGATTCATTAATTTTTCTAAGTTCTCTTTATTATAATCAGTAACATGATTATTTAATTGGACAAATTCAATTTGTTTATCGTTTTGTAATCTTTGTAATACATCTTGTTTTTGGAATGTTTGAGCGTTATATGTATTTAGTAAATCCAATACTTTAGTTAAGTTTATTTGTTTTACTACGTTGTCGCTACCATCATTACTAGCGATGTATCTCACAACATTAGCAGTACTGCTACCTTTTAAGTTTAGCATACCATAAGCCATAGGTTGCAAAATTTCTCCTGCTTTAGCTAAATCATGTTTATAAGCTTGAGTATTATTGTCTTGAATATTTTGTTTAGATGGAGTAGTTACTTTTGCTGTAACTTTTTTGTTTATATCTTTATTAGTATTGTTATTATTTTTAATATTATTGTTATTATTGTTATTATCGGTTTTAACAACACGTTCAACTTCTTTTTGTAAATTAGCTAAAGAAGTTGGGTTTTCTTCTGTTGTTTTCACTTCAGTAGTGATAGTATCATTAGTATCTACTTTTTTTGCTACTTTATCTGTACATCCTGTTAATAATCCAATTCCTAAAATAAATATACCTGTTGTTTTTAGAAGTTTATTCATGTTTTCCACCTTCTTTTTTTATATAACTTCTGTACACCTATATTATACATTTGAAAATTACAAAAATCAACCTTTTATTACAAATATATTACATTTATATTACAAAAATATTTAAGAATTGTTACGGGAGTGGAATTTCAATAAATATAATCTTGTGTAGACAATATTTGAACAACGCTAGTTTTTATAGTAAAATATACTAGAAATCAAAATTAGGAGATATTACACATGAATAGAGTTGCTATTGTAAGTGCAAAAAGAACTGCTATAGGGAGTTTTGGAGGAAGCTTAAAAGATATTTCTGCTGCGAAAATCGGTGGAGAGTTAGTAAAAAAAGCATTAGAAGATATAAATCTTAATCCAAATCTAGTTGATGAAATAATATTCGGTAATGTTTTACAGACTGGCTTAGGGCAAAATGTAGCACGTCAAATCGCAGTTAATGCGGGTATTCCAAAAGAAAAAAGTGCTTTTGTTATAAATAAAGTTTGTGGATCAGGATTGAAAAGTGTTGTTCTTGGGGTACAATCAATATTACTAGGTGATAATGATGTAGTAGTTTGTGGTGGTGTTGAAAACATGAGTGCAGCACCTCACTATACAAAGAATGCTCGTTTTGGACAAAAATTAGGAAGTTTTGAATTAGAAGATACTATAATAAATGATGGTCTTACAGATGCTTTTGAAAACTATCATATGGGTATTACTGCGGAAAATATTGCAGAACAATACAATATAACAAGAGAAGAACAAGATGAATTTGCTCTTTTAAGTCAGAAAAAAGCAACAGCAGCTATTGAAAATAACCAGTTTGCTAACGAAATAGTGCCGATAGTTATTAAAACTAGACGAGAAGAAATTATTTTTGACACAGATGAATATGTCCGTCCAAACGCAACATTAGAAAGTTTAGCTAAATTACGACCAGCCTTTAAAAAAGATGGGACTGTAACGGCAGGTAATGCATCAGGAATTAATGACGGTGCAGCATGTGTTATTTTAATGAGTGAAGCTCGCGCGAAAGAGTTAGAATTAGAAATTCTTGCTTATATTGATGGTTATGCTTCGGCAGGATTAGACAATAAGGTGATGGGATTAGGACCGGTTCCGGCAACGCAAAAAGTACTAGAGAAATTGAGTTTAAACATAGAAGATATAGATCTATTTGAAATGAATGAAGCTTTTGCTGCACAATCTATAGCTGTAACTCGTCTATTAAGTTTAGATTCAAATAAAGTAAATACGCGTGGAGGAGCTATCTCCCTAGGACATCCAATCGGGGCTAGTGGATGTCGAGTTTTAGTTACTTTAGTTCATGCGCTAATAAATGATAATAAAGAAAAAGGTGTCTGTTCGCTTTGTATAGGAGGAGGACAAGGGATAGCTATGGTGATTTCTAGAAAATAGTTATATGATTTATATAAATATATATCTCTAGGAAAAGCCGAATATCTCATAAAAATTAAAGTTATTTATGAAAATAATTGTTTATTAGTGAAGAAAGTGTTAAAATAGATAAGTGATTATTTTTAAGGAGAAATATTGTGAATAAATTCATGAAAGAACATGGACAAGTTATTTTGTGGTTTATCTTTTTAGTATTTATGATAATATCACTTAGTATGGTGTTTACTCATGGTATTAGGTATGCTATTATTGTATTTATATTTAGTTTTGTACTATTATGTCCACCTATAGTAATATTTATTCAACGGAAAACACGATTAAAAAAAGTTGTCTTAGGTGTCGGAACTGCAATTGTCATGATGTTAACAATGTTAATGACAAATCATTTTAGTGAAGCTAGAAAAGAAGAACAAAGAAAAACTTTCCAAGAGAAAAAAGAAGAACGTGATAAAAAATTAGAAGAACAGTCTTCAGAAGAAAAAAAAGAAGATAATGTGAATGAAAATAATGGGCAACAAGTAGCGCCCCCACCGCCATCTAAAAAAAGAATTGATGAGCAGGACGTGGAAAAAAATGAGACTGTTCAATTAGCTCAAAAGAAAGAGGCACAAACACAATTACAACAACCCAAGAAAGTAATAGTGAGAGCAAGTAAAAAGAATGGATATTATTACATACCGACACATCCTTCTTATAACAATATCGCAGCAAAAAACCTATTAGTTTTCAACTCAGAAGAGGCTGCTCAAAAAGCAGGATATAGAAGAGCTGCATAATAAAAAAGATTGACTCGAAAATCGTGATTTCGTAGAAACAAGATTTTATCGAGTCAATCTTTTTTTATTACTTTAATATGAAAAACAAAGAGAAAATCCCGAGTTTATACCTATTATAATTAATTATAGTTATACAGTAGAAGAAGGATATGAAAAAATCATTGTAAAAATTATCAGAAAAAAAGATAGCGTAGCAGTCATTACAAGTACTCCGCTATCCTAAGTCTAACTTTTTGGGGTAAGATCAATTATCATCTTTTTTAATTTCTTTTATTAGTGGTATTGATAAAAGTATTGTTATGAGTATTATCTTTAAATCTTTACTTTGAAAATAAAAGTATAAATTTATTGAATACACTATTATTAAACTTATTATATATAACTTTTTTGATTTCATATTTTTTATCCCCTTTAAAACTAAAGTAATATAATATATATATATATATATGCGACTAGATATAAAGATTAAAAAGATAAATTTATCTAAGGTATTACAAGTACAAAATATCATAAAAACAAGATGAAATCAATACGAAAAACAAAGAAAAAATATAGTGTAGAGCGGAGTATTTTTCAAAAATAAAAAAACGTGTTAGGGGGACACGTTTTTTTATGAACTAAATTAAGTTCTAAGCAATTTCTTGCTTGTTTATATCTAATCTTATATACAAATAACAAAAGAGTCTTTCAACTCTCTAAAGGGAGAATGGCTTGCCTAGGGAGCGACAAGCCACATTATGAAAAAAATTAAAAAGTTTTATTATCTGTTAATATCATAAAGAATTAACCGAAATATTGGTTTAAACAAAAATAATTTCAAACTTAAAAGGGAGAAACGACAAGTGTCGTTAAGAATGAAATATTATTACTTTTGTTTAGGTAATTATTATATACCTGCTACTTAAAATATACTTAAAATTTTCTAAGTTTTTCTAAAAAAATGAAATTTGTTCATTTGTTTTCATTTTTAATTCAAAATTTATAGTTTCCCTACCATTTTCAGCTAAATAGCTGTTAATTTGAGAAAAAACTTTGCTTCCAAAAAAGCCACGATATGCAGATAGTGGACTTGGATGAGCTGATTCTATAATTTTATGTTTTGAAGAATTAATTAGTTTATTTTTGCTTCTTGCATAAGCTCCCCATAAAACAAAAATTACATTTTCATTTTTTTCTGAAATATTTTCAATTATGTAATCCGTAAAATTTTCCCAGCCCATTTTACTATGACTTGCTGGAGAATTTTTTTCTACTGTTAGAACAGCATTAAGTAAAAATACACCTTGATTGAACCAAGATTCTAGGTTTCCTGTTTTTGCTGGTTTAATACCTAAGTCATCATGTAGTTCTTTATAGATATTTATTAAACTTTTAGGTAGTGGGACATCATCGTTTACCGAAAAACTTAACCCACATGCTTGATCAGGATTATGATAAGGGTCTTGTCCTAATATTACGACTTTAATATCTTCTAATGCCAGGTCAAAAACTCTAAAAACCTGTTCTTTTGGTGGATAGATAGTTTTAGTAAGACGTTGTTCGTCAATTTCTTTTATCATGCTATTTAGTTCGTCTATTTTTGGATAATTATTGAATATTTCTTCCCAACTGCTGTGCATATAAAACTCCTTTGAATAACTACTTGTTATAAAAGTATAACACAGTTAAATTTATATTAAAATAGTTGTGATTGAACTTGTCTAGGACATAATAGTTTTGAGTATGATATAATGTTATTAACAAATACTTAGGAGGAATATGTATGAAATTAGGTTTTATCGGTGTAGGAAATATGGGAAAAGCTATTTTAGAAGGATTACTTCGTAGTGGTAAAGTTAGTAGTGCTGATGTCTTTGTGAGAAATTCTTCGGATAGAAGTACTAGAAATGTTGCTGAAGAAACAGGTGCTGTATTCTGCAAAAATCTAAAAGAAGTCGTAGAAAATAGTGATATTGTATTTTTAGGGGTGAAGCCATATTTAGTAGGAACAGTACTTGATGAGGTGAGTCTTAGTTTGAAGAACAAAATTGTTATTTCAATGGCTGCAGCTGTCGAAATAAATGATTTAGAAAAGAAACTTC
>CAURKK010000033.1:0-13643 GCA_963525505.1 uncultured Gemella sp. | reverse complement strand
AAATGATGGGATGGTAACTGTTCGTGATAGAGATACTATGGAACAAACTCGTATTGCAATCTCTGAATTAAAACAATATATCGAAGAAAAAATTAAATTCTAATTGAATGAACACTCAGAACGTTAGTTCTGGGTGTTTATTTTTATGTATACGTAAAATGAAAAGGAAAATATGTTGATTAAATGTTTGTCGTTTAATTATGTAAATATCTAAGTTAAAAGATAAATTACAAAAATGTTCCTATTTTATTAAATATTTTATATGAAATTCACTGAATATCCGATTTTTCTAAAGATAGCACTTGATAAATTATTTAAGTAGTAGTATAATTTAAAGTGTAGACGTACGATAAAAACAAAATATATAAATATCTATTTAAAATAACGTACATTTAAATAAAAAAAGGAGCTTAAAGTATGAAAGTTGCGGTAATTATGGGTTCGAAATCGGATTATACAACGATGGAAGAAACTTGTAAGTTGTTAGAAGAATTTGAAATTCCTTTTGATAAAAAAGTAGTAAGTGCACATAGGACACCAGATTTATTAGTTGAATTTTCAAAGAATGCAAGAAGTAATGGTTATTCTTTAATTATAGCGGCGGCAGGAGGAGCGGCACATCTTCCGGGTATGGTTGCTTCTATGACGACATTACCAGTTATTGGTGTTCCGATTAAATCTAGTGTTCTTAGTGGAGTTGATTCATTATATTCTATAGTTCAGATGCCTGCAGGTGTACCTGTCTTGACTATGGCGATTGGTGTAGCAGGTGCAAAAAATGCGGCTATTAGTGCCTTATCTATACTAGGTATCAATGATGAAAAATATACTGATAAGTACGAACAATTTAAAAAAGAACAAGAAAGAATAGTATTGGAAGAGATGAAACTATGATTAAAACGATATTACCAGGAAAGACTATTGGAATAATAGGTGGTGGTCAACTAGGAAGAATGCTCGCAATGAGTGCCAAAGAGATGGGCTACAAAATTGCTGTTCTAGATCCAAGTGATAGCTGTTGTGCCAAAATTTTTAGCGATATTTTTATTCAAGCGGAGTTCAATGATTTCGTAAGTGTTGAAAAGTTATGTTCAGTAAGTGATGTCATTACTTTTGAATTTGAGAATATAGATGCTGCTTCTTTAGAAAAGCTAGAGAAAAAGTATAACATTGTCCAAAGTGCAGAAGTGTTAAGAACTACGCAGCATAGATATTATGAAAAAGAATTTGCTAGAAAATTAGATATTCCAACAGTAGACTATATATATGTAGAAGAAGATACAGATGTAGAAATAACAAAACCATATTTAATGAAAACTGTGCGTTTTGGTTATGATGGAAAAGGTCAGAAAAAAATAAGCTCTAGTGAAGAAGTAGAACCGTATACGTTATTAGAAGAGTTTGTTAAACTAGATAAAGAAATCTCGGTAGTTGCGGTTAAAGATAAAGATGAGGTAAATATCGTTGCAGTAGTAGAAAATGAACATAGAAATAATATTTTATATCGTTCGAAAGTACCTACTACAGCTACTAAGGAGCAAGAAGCTCTTGCAATAGAGTACACGAAAAGAATTCTTAGTAATTTTGACTATTACGGAGTACTTACTGTCGAGTTCTTTATAAGTGAAGGTAAGGTCATTTTTAATGAAATAGCACCACGAGTTCACAATTCAGGGCATATAACGATGCAAAGTGCTACTAAGAGTCAATTTAGAGCTCATGTTGAGGCAATATGTGGCTTGAAAGTCGGTAAGATAGAGAATAAAGAAACTACGCTTTATAATATTCTAGGTCAAGATTTAGAGTATTTTATAGATGTATATAAAAATAATGGTGGGTACTTACACTTATATGAAAAAGAACCACGTCAAGACAGAAAAATAGGACATATTAATTTTTACGGTGATGTAATTTTAGGAGGAAAACATGACTAATAAACGAATTTTTGTAAAAAAACGCAATGGATATAATAAGGAAGAATTACAATTACGAGATAACTTGAACTTAGAGTTTAATCTAGGTCTTGACTCTGTTAAGTTGTATGTAATTTATGATGTCTTTAATATTGATGAAGAAACTTATGAACTAGCTAAAACTTCTGTGTTTTCTGAGATTGTTGTCGATGAAGTGTTTGAAGATATTGAGCTTAATGATGGAAAGTACTTTGCTTATGAAGTGTTACCTGCTCAATACGATCAAAGAGCTGACAGCGCAAAAGAAAGCATAAGATTGCTTAACTCGAAAAGTAAAGCAACTGTACGAAGTGGTAAGCTAGTTCTTTTTAATAAACAGTTAACAGATGAACAATTAGAACTTGTTGAAAATTACTTAGTAAACCCAATAGAAGCTCGTAAGAAAGATCTATCAATTCTTGACTTTACACTAGATTCTACTCCAAAACCTCTAAAAGATTTAACTGGATTTTTAGAGTTTGACAAAGATGCGTTACTTGGTCTAAAAAAAGAATTTTCTCTAGCGATGAATATTGAAGACTTAGTGTTCATTCAAGATTATTTCAAAAAAGAAGGTCGCGTACCAACTGAAACTGAAATCTATGTACTAGACTGTTACTGGAGCGACCACTGCCGACACACTACATTTGAAACTGTGTTAGATGAAGTTAAAATTGAGTCAGAACTTTTCCAAAAAGAGATGCAAGATGCATTTGATTATTACTTAAATGTTCGTGATGAACTTGACCGTAACGATAAACCTATCACGCTTATGGATATGGCGAGTATTATCGGTAAATATCATGTAAAAGTATTAAAAGATGAAAATATTGAGGTAAGTGAAGAGATTAATGCATGTTCATTCTTTACTACTATAGAAAATAATGGCGAAAAAGAACGTTGGTTAATCCAATTCAAAAATGAAACTCATAACCACCCAAGTGAAATCGAACCATTCGGGGGAGCAAGTACTTGTATAGGGGGAGCTATTAGAGACCCACTATCAGGCCGTAGTTACGTATATCAAGCTATGCGTATTTCAGGAAGTGGTAATGTATTACAAAAACGTGAGGATACTTTAAAACACAAACTTCCTCAAGTGGATATAGCTAAAGGAACTGCACACGGTAACTCATCATACGGTAACCAGATTGGACTTGCTACTACTTTTGTTCGTGAATTATATGATGATAGTTATGTAGCTAAACATATGGAAGTTGGGGCTGTAGTCGGAGCTGTTAAAGACGGGGATTATAAACGTGAAACTCTTGTCGATGGTGATATAGTTGTAATGATAGGTGGTAGAACTGGTCGTGATGGTATTCAAGGTGCGAGTGGTTCAAGTGTAGAACATACTAACGATTCATTAAACACTATGTCTAGCCAAGTTCAAAAAGGTAATGCTCCAGAAGAACGTAAACTACAACGTTTATTTAGAAAACCAGAAGTTACAAGACTTGTTAAAAAATGTAATGACTTCGGTGCTGGTGGTGTTTGTGTAGCTATCGGTGAACTATCTGATGGTATTGAAATTCATTTAGAAAAAGTTCTTACTAAATATCAAGGTTTAAATGCGACAGAATTAGCTACGAGTGAATCTCAAGAACGTATGGCAGTAGCTATTGATAAAAAAGACTATGAAGAATTTGTTCGTGAATGTGAAAAAGAAAATATTGAATACGCTCATGTAGCAACAGTAACTGATAGACGCCGCTTAGAGATGTATTACAACGATGAGAAAGTTGTTGATATGAGTGCTGATTTCTTAGAAACAAGTGGTGTTCGTCAAAAATCGACAGTAACGATGAAAGATAACAATGCAGCTAATCCATTCTTAAATAAAGAAGTAACTCGTGAAAATATTTTAAGTGAATTAGGTGAGTTAAATGTAACTTGTCAAAAAGGTCTTGCTCAAAAATTTGACTCTTCAATTGGTGTTACTACAGTACTTATGCCTTTTGCAGGTAAACATAAACTTACACCAGTTCAAGCAAGTGTCCAAGCTTTACCAACATTACATACAACAAGTGATACTGCGACAATCTTAACTTATGGATTTATTCCAAAAATTTCATACTACTCACCATTCCTATCATCAATATATGCGGTGTTAGAATCAGTAGCTAAAGTATATGCAGTGGGTGGAAATAAAGACAGCTTATACTTCTCATTCCAAGAATACTTTGAAAAACTAGGTACTGATAGTACTAAATGGGGTAAAGTTACTCAAAGTTTATTAGGAAGTATTTACGCTCAAAAAGAAATTGGTAGACCTAGTATCGGTGGTAAAGATAGTATGTCAGGTACTTTCAATGACTTAAATGTAGTTGAGACATTAATTTCATTCGCTTGTACACCTGTAAAAATAGCTGATGTAATAACTCCTGAATTGAAAAAAGTTGGCAATAAATTATACTATGTTCCTGTAGAAAAAGATGAAAAAGGATACCCAAATATTAAGAGAACTTTAGAAAACTACGAACTTGTTCATAAATATATTAAAGAAGGTAAGATAGTATCTGCGTATGTACAAGAAGAGGGAAGTATTGCCGCTTCATTAGTGAAAATGTCACTAGGTAATGATCTTGGTTTTGAGGTGGAAAAAGAAAATATTCTTAACTTTGATCCAGCATCTCTAGTAGTAGAAGCAACAACTGAACTTCCATTTGAAGAATTAGGAAAAGTTAGTGAAAGAATTATTATTAATAACGAAGTGTTTATGCATAAAGATATTTACGAAGCATATACAAAAACACTAAATAAAGTTTATCCATTATATCAAAATGAAGATAAAGGTAATGTTGAAAATCTTCATACAGAATATAAAGAGAAAAAATATTATCCAGAATATGTAGAAGATGTAAAAGTAGTTATTCCAGTATTCCCTGGTACAAACTGTGAATATGATAGCGAAAAAGCCTTCTTAGAAGCTGGAGCTACACCTATTACAGTAGTTATTAGAAATACTCGTGAAAATGATATTGAACAATCGATAGAAGAATTCACAAAAGCTATTGAACAGTCTCATATAATTATGTTCCCTGGAGGATTCTCAAGTGGGGATGAACCAGATGGAAGTGCTAAATACATTGTAAACTTCTTAAAAAATGAAAAAGTTAAAGATGCGATTCATAAACACCTTGCTCAGAAAAAATTAATCTTAGGTGTGTGTAACGGATTCCAAGCATTACTTAAATCTGGATTATTACCTTATGGTGAAGTTAGAGAGTTGGCAGAAGATGACTTAACTCTTTATAGAAATGATAGCTATGAACACATTTCTACAACAGCATTCACTCGTGTAGCTAATACTAATTCACCTTGGTTACAAGATTTTAATATTGGAGATCAACACGAGGTAGTATTCAGTCATGGTGAAGGTAAAGTGGTAGGACTTAATATTAACAAATTTAAACATCTTGTAGCTTTCCAATATAGTGATTTTGATGGTAATGCTACATTAAATGGTCGTTTCAATCCTAACGGCTCAGTTCTAGCTACTGAAGGATTAGTTAGTGAAGATGGACTTATTCTAGGAAAAATGGGACATAGCGAAAGATACGGAGCTACATTATATAAAACAAATACAATAAAAGTAAAACAAGATATATTCAAAAATGGAGTGAATTACTTCAAAGGGGGAAAAAAATAATGAAACTTTTATATGAAGGAAAAGCTAAACAACTGTTCGAATGTGAAAACAATGATGAAATATATGTACATTATAAAAATAGTGCTACAGCCTTTAATGGTGTGAAAAAAGAAGAATTTGAAGGTAAGGGAGTATTTAATAATACAATTACTTCATTAATCTTCGAATACTTAGAAAAACAAGGTGTAAAAACACACTTCATTAGAAAAGTTAATGAAACAGATCAAATCTGTAAACATGTAACTATTATTCCTTTAGAGGTAATTGTTCGTAATATAGTAGCAGGATCTATGGCAAAAAAATATGGACTTGAAGAAGGAAAAAAATTAAAAAAACCAGTCTTTGAACTTAGTTATAAAAATGATGAACTAAATGACCCATTAATCAACAATGATCATGCAGTGGCATTAGAAATCGTTACAGAAGAAGAGTTAGAAAATATCCGTACACAAGCTTTAAAAATCAATGAACTATTACAAAAATTATACTTAGATGCAAACTTAGTGCTTGTTGACTTCAAAATTGAATTCGGAAAAACTAAAGATGGTGAAATAATTCTAGCTGATGAAATTTCTCCAGATACATGTCGTCTTTGGGATAAGGATACAAATGAAAAATTAGATAAAGATAGATTTAGAAGAGATTTAGGTTCAGTAATGGAAGCTTATGAAGAAGTTTTAAGGAGATTAAAAAATGCGTAGTCTTAATGAAGAATGTGGAGTATTTGGTATTTGGGGACATCCTGAAGCAAGTAATGTAACGTACTTTGGTTTGCATAGTTTACAACATAGAGGACAAGAAGGAGCAGGAATAGTTTCTAAAGAAGGTACAACACTTAGAGGGCATCGTGACCTAGGTCTAGTATCAGAAGTATTTCGTGATAAAGAGAAATTAGAAAGATTAATAGGTGATAGTGCCATTGGGCATGTTAGATATGCAACTAGCGGTAGCAATAGTATTCAAAACATTCAACCATTTCTATTTCATTTCTATGATATGAGTGTTGGTATTTGCCACAATGGTAACTTAATCAATGCGAAAACTTTAAGAAAAGAATTAGAAGAACAAGGTGCAATATTCCATTCGTCTTCTGACACTGAAGTACTTATTCATCTTATTAGAAGAAGTAAAAAAGAAACGTTTAAAGAACAGCTTAAAGAAAGTCTAAATATTATCAAAGGTGGATTTACATATTTAGTATTAACAGAAAAAACTCTATATGGTGCAGTAGATCCCAATAGTTTTAGACCTTTAGCGATAGGTAAGATGAAAAATGGAGCCTATGTTGCGGCAAGTGAGACTTGTGCATTGGATATAGTTGGTGCAGAGTTTGTATGTAATGTAGGGGCAGGTGAGTTAGTATCTATTAATGATGAAGGTATAAGAATTGAAAAATACACAGAAGATACACAAGTAGCTATAGCTGCGATGGAATATGTTTACTTTGCTAGACCAGACTCTAACATTGCGGGTATTAACGTCCATAGCGCGAGAAAAAGAACGGGTCGCACACTTGCTAAAGAGCAACCTACACCAGATGCTGATATGGTAATAGGTGTACCTAACTCATCTTTATCAGCAGCCAGTGGTTATGCAGAAGAAAGTGGACTTCCATATGAAATGGGATTAATTAAAAATCAATATGTTGCTCGTACATTTATACAGCCTACACAAGAACTTCGTGAGCAAGGTGTAAGGATGAAACTATCAGCTGTAAGAGGAGTAGTTCAAGGTAAGAGTATTGTATTAGTTGATGATTCGATAGTTCGCGGTACTACTAGTAAGAGAATAGTGAAGATGTTAAAAGAAGCGGGAGCAAGAGAAGTGCACGTAAGAATAGCATGTCCACCACTTATATTCCCAAGTTTCTATGGTATAGATATTTCTACTACACAAGAACTTATCTCAGCAAATAAAACAAATGAAGAAATTTGTGAAATTATTGGAGCGGATTCTCTAGGATTTCTAAGTGAACAAGGTTTAATAGATTCTATTGGTTTAAACTACGATGCGCCTTATACAGGCTTATGTATGGAGTGCTATAACGGAGATTATTCAGCAGGTCTATATGACTATGAAGAAAGTTACGTTAATTCAATGACAGATATTCAAATACAATTTCTAAAAGAGAGAGGTAGAATGTAATGAGTAAAAAGTATGAAGAAAGTGGTGTAAGTTTACAAGCTGGTTATGAAAGTGTGGAGCGTATTAAAAAACACGTAGCTCGTACAAAAAATCTTGGTATGATGTCAGCTATCGGTGGTTTTGGGGGAGCGTTCGACCTTAATAGTTACAATTTTAAAAATCCAGTATTAGTTAGTGGAACTGACGGTGTAGGAACAAAATTAAAACTTGCATTTGAATTAGATATTCATAATACAATTGGTATAGATGTTGTAGCGATGTGTGCCAATGATATACTAGCACAAGGTGCAATCCCGTTATTTTTCCTAGATTATTTAGCTGTAGGTAAAAACTATCCTGAACAAGTAGAAGCGATAGTTGAAGGTGTTGCGGAAGGCTGTGTTCAAGCAGGTTGTGCAATAGTTGGAGGAGAAACTGCTGAGATGGCAGGATTTTATGAAGACGGAGAATATGATATTGCAGGATTTTGCGTAGGTGCTCAAGAAAAAGAATTACTATTAAGTACAGAAAATACTAAAGTAGGTCAAGTTGTGATTGGTCTTCCATCAAGTGGAGTACATTCTAATGGCTTCTCATTAGTAAGAAAAATTTTAAAAGATAATAATATTGGTTTAAACGAAGAATTTAACGGAAGTACAGTAGGAAAAACATTATTAACACCTACTAAAATCTATGTAAAAGAAGTACTTAAAGTATTAGAAGAGGTAAAAGTAGCTGGAATAGCTCACATTACTGGAGGAGGATTCCATGAGAATTTACCTCGTGCTTTAAAAGATGGTTTAGGTATGAAGATTGATAAAAGTTCATATGTAGTACCAGAAGTATTCAAGTATCTACAAGAAAAAGGTAAGATTGATGAGGAAGAAATGTATCATATCTTCAATATGGGTGTAGGTATGGCATTAATAGTAAACAAGGAAGACGTAGATAAAACTTTATCATTAATTGATAATGCGTTTGTCCTTGGAGAAGTAACAGACGAAAGTGGAATAAAAATAGTATGAAGAAAGTAGCGATATTTGCATCAGGAACAGGGAGTAATTTTGAAAAAATTGCAGATGATGAAAGATTAAAAGATAAAATATCAATTGAGCTTTTAGTATGTGATAAAAAAAATGCAGCGGTAATAAAAAAAGCACATGATAGAAATATTAAAGTGTTTATATTCTCTGCGAATGATTTCGAGTCAAAAGAAGCATATGAAAGTGTAATATTAGAGAAAGTTAAAGATTTAGACTATATATTTTTAGCAGGATATATGAGAATTATCTCACCATTTTTCTTAGAAAGATATAAAAAAACTATTCTTAATCTTCACCCATCCCTTTTACCGAAATTTAAAGGAAAAGATGCTATCGAACAAGCCTTTAATGCAGGTGAGAAAGAGATAGGAATTAGTATCCATTATGTAAATGAAGAACTCGATGGTGGAGAAGTGATTGCTCAAAGATCATTTGAAGTTTCAGATGAAGATACTTTAGAAACTGTTACTGAAAAAGTACATAAACTAGAACATAAATTATATCCAGAAGTAATATTAAAGTTAGTTGAGGAGGCACTATGACTAAAAGAGCATTAATAAGTGTAAGTGATAAAACAAATATAGTAGAATTTGCAAAAGGTTTAGAAAAACATGGTTTCGAAGTTATTAGTACAGGTGGAACTTATATACATTTAAAAAATAATGGAGTAAGTTGTATTAGTATTGAAGATGTTACTCATTTTCCAGAAATTTTAGAAGGGCGTGTAAAAACTTTGCACCCTAAAATTCATGGTGGATTACTATCAAAACGTGGTAATGAACTACATAATAAACATGTAGCTGAAAATAATATCGAATATATTGACTTAGTTTGTGTAAACTTATATCCTTTTGAAGCTACTGTAAAAAAAGAAGGAGTTAGTGAAGAGGAAATTATTGAAAATATCGATATCGGTGGTCCTAGTATGCTAAGAAGTGCTGCTAAAAATTTCAATGATGTAGCAGTAGTTACTGATATTAATGACTATGATAGAGTACTTTCTGAACTTGAACAAGGTGGTATTACTTATGAAACAAGAAGAGCATTAGCTATAAAAGTATTTAATACTACTGCAAGTTACGATGCTGCGATTGCGAATTACTTTAATAAAAAAGATAATCTAGTACCTGAAAAATTAACATTATCTTATAAACTTCAAGATAGTCTTCGTTACGGGGAAAACCCTCATCAAAAAGCCTATCACTATGTACAAGATAATAACGAAAGTTATGCTTTGCAAAATGCTGTGCAACTTCATGGTAAGGAAATGTCATACAATAATATTCAAGATGCTTCTGCAGCACTAGATATTCTTTCAGAGTTTGATGAAACTACATGTGTTGCTGTTAAACATATGAATCCATGTGGAGTAGCAACAGGAAATTCTGTATTTGAAGCATATAGTCGTGCATATGAAGCGGATCCTGTGTCAATTTTTGGAGGAATCGTTGCAGTAAATGGCAAAGTAGATAAGGAAACTGCTGAAAAAATGCATAGTATCTTCTTAGAAATTATACTAGCCACAGATTATGATGAGGAAGCATTAGAAATATTAACTAAGAAGAAAAATCTACGTATCTACAAATTGTCAGAAAAAAATAATAATCATGAACAACAAATTAAAAGTGTTCGTGGTGGAATCTTAGTACAAGATTTTAACGATAAACTTGCTGATGAATATGAGAGTGTAACTGAGAAAAAAGTTGATGAAAGTCAACAAAGAGATATTGAGTTTGGGTTAAAAGTAGTAAAACATGTTAAATCAAACGCAATAGTAATAGTAAAAAATGGACAAACACTAGGAATTGGTGCTGGTCAGATGAATAGAGTAGGTTCATGTAAAATAGCTTTAGATCAAGCGGGGGAAAAAGCAAGAGGTGCAGTGCTAGCTTCTGATGCATTCTTCCCAATGAGAGATAGTGCTGATATTGCAGCAGATTATGGTATTGCTGCGATAGTGCAACCAGGAGGATCTATACGAGATCAAGAAAGTATAGATGCATGTAATGAGAAAGGTGTGGCGATGGTCTTCAGTAAAATACGCCACTTTAAACACTAATATGGCTAAAGTATTAGTAGTAGGAAGCGGAGGTAGAGAGCACGCTATCGCTTATAAATTTTATAAAGAAGGTCATGAAGTACATATGGCAGGAATTAATCCTGCGGTTGAAGAATTTGGAGTATGTGTAGCATTAACAGAAGACCAAATACCAAGCTACGCAAAAACAAATGGTATCGATCTTGTTTTTGTAGGACCAGAAGTGCCATTAGTTAATGGTCTAGTAGATGAACTACAAAAAGTAGGTGTTCGCGCATTTGGGCCATCTAAACTTGCAGCGCAATTAGAAGGAAGTAAGGTATTCTCAAAAATGATGATGAGAAAGTACAATATTCCAACAGCTAAATATGAAAGTTTTAATGATTATGAACAGGCAAGAGAGTACTTAAGCAAGCAAAAAGCCCCTATCGTACTTAAAGCAGATGGACTTGCAGCAGGTAAAGGTGTAATAATAGCAAATACTCTAGAAGAAGCGCAACATGAACTTAAAGAAATGATGTGTAATGCAAAATTCAATAAGGCTGGTTCTAGTGTCGTTATCGAAGAATTTCTTCAAGGGGAAGAATTCTCGCTTATGTGCTTTGTTTCTGATAGAAAAGTATATCCAATGAAAATTGCACAAGACCACAAACGTGCATTTGATAATGATGAAGGTTTAAATACTGGAGGTATGGGAGCATATCTACCACTTAAGAAAATTACTCAAGATGACATTGATGAAGGTGTTAGAAATGTAGTTCAACCTATGGTCGATGCTATGAGTGATGAAGGTATGCCATTTTACGGAATATTATATGCAGGACTTATGAAATGTGATGACGGAGTAAAAACTATCGAATTTAACGTTCGTTTTGGAGATCCAGAAAGTGAGATATTACTTCTATCATTAGAAAGTAGTCTATATGATATTGCTAATAAGATTATAGATGGTAAAGAAGTAGAGTTAAAATGGAGTGAAGATGCATTTATCGGTGTTGTAATGGCAGCGAAAGGATATCCAGAACATAGCGAAAAAGGAGCTGTAATATACGGTTTAGATAAAGTGTCTACACCAGTATTCCATATGGGAACTAAGCGTGTTGATGATGATATAGTAATTAATGGTGGTCGTGTATTATTAGTTTGTGCTAGTGGAAAGACCTTGCAAGATGCATATAAAAAAGTGTATAATGAAATAGTAAAAATAGAATGTGAAGATCTATTTTACAGAAAAGATATCGGTCACTTATCTTTATAGTATTTTTAGATAAACCGATTGAAAAATAGAACATCAGGAGATTATTGCAATGATTGAAAGATATAGTAGAGAAGAAATGCGTAATATCTTTAGCGATGAAAATCGTTTTAAAGCATATTTAGAAGTAGAGCTTTATGCAACAGAAGCTTGGAGTACATTAGGTGTTGTACCAAAAGAAGATGTTGAGAAATTATTCGCTAATGCAAAATTTGACCTACCAGGAATTTTAGAATTAGAAAAAGAAACAAAACATGACATAGTAGCGTTCACACGTAATGTTTCTAGTTATCTAGGTGATGAGAAAAAATGGGTGCACTATGGTTTAACATCTACTGATGTTGTAGACACAGCTTATGGATATTTATACAAACAAGCTAACTATATACTTTACAGAGATTTATTAAATTTCCAAGAAGTATTAAAAGAAAAAGCATTACAATATAAATTTACACCTTGTATCGGACGTACTCACGGTGTGCATGCTGATATTAGTAGTTTTGGATTAAAATTTGCTCTATATTATGATGAATTTAATCGTCATATCAAACGTTTCAATGAAGTAAGAAAAATTATCGAAGTAGGAAAAATTTCTGGTGCGGTAGGTACATTCTCAAATACACCGCCAGAAGTACAAGACTATGTTTGTGAAAAATTAGGAATTGAATCAAGTAATATTTCTACACAAACACTTCAACGCGATAGACATGCTGATTACTATGCAACGTTAGCATTAATCGCAAGTTCAATCGAAAAAATTGGGGTGGAAATTCGTCACCTACAACGTACAGAAGTAAGAGAAGCAGAAGAATTCTTCTCGAAAAATCAAAAAGGTTCAAGTGCAATGCCTCATAAACGTAATCCAATTTCAAGTGAGAACATGGCAGGATGCGCTAGAATCATGCGTGGATATATGTTTGCAGCGTATGAAAACATTCCATTATGGCATGAACGTGATATTTCTCACTCAAGTGCGGAAAGAATCTTAAGTAGTGATGCAACGACATTATTAGACTACATGTTAAATAGATTTACTAATGTTGTGAAAAATCTAACAGTATTTACTGATAACATGATAAAAAATATCTATGCTACTAATGGTGTAATCTTTGCTCAAAGAACTATGAGTAACCTTATTGAAAAATACTCATTCTCACGTGAAGAAGCATATGACTTAGTGCAACCATTAGCGATGAAATCATGGTTCGAAGGTATTCCATTTAGAGAACTTCTAGAAGAAAACGAAACTATAAAAAATACAGTATCTAAAGAAGTACTAGATAGTTGTTTTGATCTAAATGTACACCTTGTAAATATTGATAAAATCTATAAACGTATTCCAGGTTTAGAAGATTAAATATAAAATAAACTCCGAGAAGAAAAGAGGTATATTGAATGAAGTCAGACTTTCAAATTTCAAATGAATGTGAAAAAAAACATATAGCTGAAGTTGCAGCAAAATTAGGGATAAAAGAAGAAGATTTAATATTATACGGAAATCATAAAGCAAAAATCCAAACAAAAAATATTAAAAAAGATATTAATGAAGATGCAAAACTAGTATTAGTTACATCTATTA
>CAURKK010000032.1:0-13754 GCA_963525505.1 uncultured Gemella sp. | reverse complement strand
ATTCTATTTTTTTATCGTGTAAGTTGTAGTGTTGTTCGAAGTTGTACGCTACATCGTATAGTGTAGATTCTGCGAATGGTTTAGCAATAATTTGCATACCGATTGGACGGTTACCTTTGAATCCACATGGAATACTGATACCTGGTAATCCAGCCATATTTACTGGGATTGTTAAGATATCGTTAGCGTAGATTTTAATTGGATCTCCTACTTCTTCTCCAATGTTGAATGCTACTGTTGGAGCAGTTGGTCCAATGATTACATCGTATTCTTCGAATACTCTATCAAAGTCTTGTTTAATTAATGTACGAACCTGTTGTGCTTTTTTGTAGTATGCATCGTAGTATCCTGAAGATAGTACGTATGTTCCTAACATAATACGACGTTTAACCTCAGCTCCAAATCCTTCTCCACGTGTTTTTTTGTAGATTTCTTCAAGATTTGTTGCATTTGGACTTCTAAATCCGTAACGAATACCATCGAAACGAGAAAGGTTTGAACTTGCTTCAGCAGAAGCAATAATATAGTAAGTTGAGATAGCATAGTCTGTGTTTGGAAGACTTACTTCTTCTACGATAGCTCCTTGACTTTCTAAGTATTTAACACCTTCAAGTACTGCTTGTTTAACTTCTTCGTCAATTCCAGCACCGAAGTATTCTTTTGGAAGAGCGATTTTCTTACCTTTGATGTCTCCAGTGATAATTTTGCTAAATTCTGGTACTTCCACAGGCGCACTAGTCATATCGTTAGCATCTAATCCAGAGATAATTTCTAATACACGAGCGTTATCTTTTACTGTACGAGTCATTGGTCCAATTTGGTCTAATGATGAAGCGAATGCTACTAATCCAAAGCGTGATACACGTCCATAAGTTGGTTTTAATCCCACGATACCACAGTATGAAGCTGGTTGACGTACAGAACCACCAGTATCACTTCCTAGAGTGAAGCTAACTTGTCCTGCTGCTACCGCTGTAGCTGAACCACCACTTGATCCTCCTGGTACTGCATCTAAGTCGTGAGGGTTACGAGTAAGTTTGTAGTAAGATGTTTCTGTAGAACCACCCATTGCGAACTCGTCCATGTTTAATTTCCCTAAAAGGATTGGGTTTTCTTTGTTAAGCTTGTTCATTACTGTTGCATCGTAAATTGGATTGAATCCTTCTAAGATTTTTGATGCACAAGTTGTTTGAATATCTTTTGTAACGATATTATCTTTGATTCCCATTGGGATACCGAATAATTTACCTTCAGCTCGCCCTTCTTCTTGAGCACGATCTAAAGCTTCGGCTTGTTTTAATGCTACTTCTTCAGTTACTGTAATGAATGAACCTACTTTTTCATCAGTAGCTTTAATTCTATCTAGTGATTCTTTTACTAAATCACTTGGTTTAATTTCTTTATTTTTAAGTTTAAGTTCTAAACTTTCAATTGATTCATGTAATAAACTCATTAAATTATCTCCTTATTTTATTCAATAATAGTAGGTACTTTGAATTGTCCTGCTTCAGTTTCTTTAGAGTTTTTAAGAACTTCTTCTCTATCCATTCCATCATGAGCTACGTCTTCTCTAAATACATTAACTAAGTCTAGAACGTGATAAGTTGGTTTTACATTTTCTGTTGGTGCGCTGTTGATTGTATTGAATAAATCTACAACTTTTTCTAATTTTTCGATGTACCCATCTACTTCACTTTCTTGGATTTCTAATCTAGAAAGATGAGCGATGTGAGCTACTTGTTCTTTCGTAATTGTTGTCATAAGTGCCTCCATATTTTTATCAATTTTAACTTCTAATATTAGCAAACCTCTTATAATTTGAAATAAAAAAATGTCCCATATAGTTATTTAACTACATGGGACGATTACTAGTTTCGTGGTGCCACCCGAATTCATACCAGTTTCCTGATACCTTTCAATTTATATTCGGTTTTATAAAGAGTGTTGCTTATTTCAATCATTAATATTTAATCTTACAGCCTAGGGATTAAACTCTCTTCTAAAAAAACATGAAATAAAAGTCTCTTTACTAATATTATATATTACGGTTTACTTAGTCTATATTATACTAAACGACCGTCATTGTCAAGGATTTTATTAGAAATGTTAGAGTGAGTGAAGAATTATTACTTTTTATAATTGAATTTCCTAATCTCTCTAGGTTGGATATATATTTATTTTTTAAAATTATCCCCCTTACACCAGCTTTTCCAGTAAAATGGGTACATATCAAAATTGTTCTCACAAAGTTTATTAGATATATAAAGCTTGTACAAGCGAATTAAGATATCAATGAACCACTGCTTCCTTGTCATTAAGATTCTTTATAATTTCATTTTTACTATATTTTTAAATATTTCTACTCTATAAATATTTCTTCGTGAACTCTAACACTTGAAATATAAACTACTACCTCATCCTTTTTATTTGCTTAAATATTGAAAATAGTATAATATGTGTAGGTATGTAGATTACTAGAATACTCTAGTTAATATGTAAAAATATAATATTTGTGAGGTATAAAATGGAAAATTGGGTTGAAATTACAATTCATACTACTAATGAAGCTAGTGAAATAGTTGAGTCTATTCTTCTTGATTATGGTTCAACTGGAGTTGCTATCGAAGATCCTACTACTCTTGAGGAGAACTTACATGATGATTTTGGTACTATCGTTGAGCTTAGTCCTGCTGATTATCCTGAAGTCGGGGTTATCGTTAAAGGATACATTAATGAGCTAAATTTTGATGAAGAAACTTTCAAACGTTTCGAAGCTGAACTTCTTGCTTTAGAGGAAAACATCAACATTGGAGATTTCTTTAAGATTGAGACTACTATTATTCAAGATAGTGACTGGGAAAACTCTTGGAAAGATTATTTCGATATTCTTAATATCGGTGAAAAATTCGTTATTGTACCTACATGGCGTGAATATGAAAATACTGAAGATAAATTTATTATAAACATCGATCCAGGTATGGCTTTTGGTACTGGTGGTCACGAAACTACTTCTCTATGTATTAAAAACCTTGAGAAATATGTTCAAAGAACTGACAATGTTATCGATGTTGGTTGCGGTAGTGGTATTTTAAGTATCGCGGCTAGTTATTTAACTGACGGTAATATAAAAGCTGTTGACTTAGATAAGCTTGCTGTTGATGTTTCTTTCGAGAACTTTGCATTAAATAATCTTGAGAAAAGAATCGAGGTTGAGCAAGCTAGCCTTCTTACAAAAGAAACTAAAAAATACAACATTATCGTAGCAAACATTCTTGCTCATATCATCGAACTTATGCTTGATGATACGTATAACTTATTAGAAGATGGTGGTTACTACATCACTTCTGGTATTATCGAAGAGAAGAAAGACGAGCTTCTTGAAAAAATGTTAAAACGTGGTTTCAAACTTGTTGAGGAAACTTCTGATAACGGATGGTATTCATTCGTTGTTACAAAATAAAATAATATAACTCTTGATTCCTTATAGTCATAAGGGGTTAAGAGTTTTTATTTTTCTTTAAAATTATTAAGTTTTATTTTATAATATTTTATGAAAGATATTTTTAGGAGAGTTTTATGAATAACAATAATAATCAAAATAATCGTAATTCAGATAATCAACATTATTCAAATTACGAAATTACTAACAGTCAACAAAATCTCAATCAGCAATATTCTAATAATAGTTCACAAAACTACAATCAACAATATCAAAACTACAATAATGCTGGAAATCAAGGATATTACAATCAAAATTATAATAATCAAGGATATTATCAAAATAATACTCAAGGTTATAATATGAATAATATTCCTCCTAAGAAGAAACGTTCAAAATTAATACCAATAATTGCAAGTATTCTTGGTATTGTCTTTCTAGCTGGTGGTGGATTCTATTTTTACAATTCTAATAGTAAAATTTCAAAAGATGATGAATTGTATTCACCTATTATAAAAAAATATAAAGAAGCAATGGATACTGGTGAAACGAAGTTTGATTACGAACTTAATAACTATGCTATTGAACGCTATAGTTTTTCAGGTAAAAATAAAGATTATCTAAAATTTACGTACTTTGATATGGATAAAGATGGCCAAGACGAGTTGTTAATTTTCGAAAACAGTAATTTAGTAAGTCCAATAGCTATCTACAATATAGATAAACAGAATAAACTTAACGTACTATACAAAACGAATTCAAGAAGTAGTCACCCTGTAGCGACTTTTTATAAAGATAAGACTGTGGTTGTTAACGAAAATGAAAATTTTACTGATAGAATTACTACATATAAAATCAAAGATAATGGAATCAGATATGAAATAACTCATGATATTGACTTTGGGAAATATAGTGACCTTAATGGGAAATATAAAGATATAGTTACTAAGGAGAACTTCACTTCTAAAGAAGAGTTCTTTAACAAGTATCCCCTATCTAATGATAAAATAGACTTGTCAAAAATTGAGCTTAAGTCACTTTATAACTATAATAATAAAGTGAATACACAAAATGAAGAGAAAAAAGATAGTGAAAAAGTCACTGAAACACCTGAATATAACAACTTACAGCTTGCTTTAATAGGACGTGCTATTATAGCTGGTGGAACTGATCCTCAAGTAGGAACTTTGAAATATGATTCTAAATTCTCTATCCGTGGTGATGACGATACTATTACTTCTGATTTCGGTAGTAAGGCAACTGTTGTTATCGTAGATAAAAAGTCTGATGGTATCGAAATAAAAATACCTGATTATTCTTCAACTAATCACAAACTGAAAGTTATAAAAACTTTAACCTTTAAAGAAATCCAAGAGAAATTCAGAAAAGAAGATATGGATAGAATTAATAAAACTATAGAAGAGTATAAAAATACTGACAAGTATAAAAAAGGTACATACAAAATTAATGATTAAAATCTTCCCTTAATTTTATTATTTTGCTAAAAAACCTTCAAAACAATTAAAGTTTTGAAGGTTTTTATCTTTATTACAAATTATAAATTATTATACGATTTTGATGATGCGTTATTATAATAACTTTTTTAATCTACTTTCAGATTCAACTGTAAATACTGACACTGGCCTTCCTGATGTGTAGTATTCTGCATCTTCACTAAGTATGTTTATATTAACTAAGTGATTTAAATATTTTCTAATAGTTATTCTAGAAATATCTAATTCATCTGCAACTTGTTGTGTAGTGAATCCAGCTTCATGTTCTAGAATATTCTCCAGTACCTTTTTCAAAGTTATTCTTGAAAGACCTTTTGGTAAGCTTTCTTCCTCTTCCTCTACTCTTCCAGAATTCAAATATTCATCAATTAAATCTTGATTAATTTTTTCTTTTGATAATAAAGTTACATAATCCTGAACTTTATCAATAGCTTGCGAAAATCTATCATAAGTAAATGGTTTAACTAAATAATCCACAACTCCATTAGATAACGCCGCCTCAACAGTTTGAATATCATTCGCTGCTGTTATCATAATTATTGGATATCCTTTTAATTCTGGTAAAAAGTCTATCCCTTTTCCATCTGTTAAGTAATTATCTAATACAATTAAATCTACCTTCGAATTCTTCAAGTAATTTTTTGCACTTTCTAATGATGGAACATGCTCGATTTCATAAATTTGATCTTTTTTATTAAAATATTCTTGATGTATCATCGCTACCATTGGATCATCTTCTATTATTAATACTCTCAATTCTTACTCCTCCTCAATTGGTATTTCTATTATGAATTTTGTCTTTCCTTCTTCACTCTCGACTTCTACAAGACCATTATACTTTTTAACAATTGTATCAACAGCATTTAAACCATACCCTCTATTTTCTCCTTTTGTTGAATATCCTCTCTCAAAAACATTATTCACTATATCTTTACTAATGCCAGCACCGTTATCATATACGCTGCAAAGCAGTATATTTTCTTCAGTATTTAAATATAAATATACAACAACTTTACCATCCTTCTTATCTGCGATAGATTCCATCGAATTATCAATTAAAACCCCAAGTATAATTAATAATTCATTATATAATTCATCTAGACCATTTTTATTTAATACCATAGAATCAGGATCTATTAATAATGCTATGTTTTTTTGCTTAGCTTCTCTTACTTTAGCTAAAAGAAAACCTGCGATTGACGGTACCTTAATATTTTCAGATATATGACCGATTTTTTCATGATAATCATCCTTCAAGTATGCAATGAATTTTTCAACTTCATCATACGATTTCATTTCAATTAATCCATGTAGTACATGAAGCTTATTCATAAAATGATGACTTTGTTCTCTTAAACTATCATTATATTTTTCAGTTCCACTTAGTTCGGTAATCAATTTTTTCATTTCACTTTGATCTCGAAGTGTAATAACTGCACCATATAATACACCATTTTGGTATATTGCATTTCTGTTAATTAATACTTCAATATGATTTAATACTAGTAATTCATCACGACTACTTTTATTTTTTTCTAGAATACTCTTAAAGAACAATTCATACATTTCTTCAGGAATTTGCTCACCTTTTTTTATTTTAGGGAATCCCGCTTTATCTAAAATTTGATTTGCACTGCTGTTTTTTACGATAATTTTTCTGTTAATATCAATCCCTATTATTCCTTCAGAAACATGATCTGAAATTAAATTCTTTTCTATGTAATTATAGGCAATTTCTTCTGGTTCATAATTCAGTAATATTTTTTTTAACTGATTACTATACATTATCGCAAGACTTATGGCAATTGCAATACCTATCATTAGAGCAAACAATATCTTTTCTTGTGAGCGCCATAACTGATTTTTAACAGTTTCTTTTGTATAACCAACACAAACAACACCGATATTTTCTCCATTTTCATCCTTTATTGCAGTGAAAAAGCGTAATCCTTCTCCTAAGTGGCCACTTTGTCTACTAAAATGATCTCCTATCGTAAAGGTTGAACTCACATCTTCTATATTAGAAAATTTTTCGCCTATAAATTCATCCTTTGGATGAGTATACCTCGTAAATGAGGCATCCATTATAACAACAAAATCTGTTCCTGAATCTTTCATTACTCTGTTTGCAAATTCTTGTATTCCTGGCGTAATACTTTTTCTTTTTATATCATCGATTACTCCTTTATCAGTCGACACTAATTTTGCTGTAGAATAAATCTTCTGACGAATTATCTCATCTTCTCTTTTTTTTATATATTCCCTAACAAAAAAAGAAGTTACTAATAGAGAAATAACTACTAAACTTGTCATTATTATCATTAATCTAGTTAGTGTTCGCTGTTTTTTTCTCAAAGTTTTATCACTCCTCAATATTAAAAACTTTTCTATATAATATTTTTCATTATATAGGAAAATTACTAGTATTTCAAGCACGAAATTAACTCTGACACTTATCTAGAACTAAATTTAGTGAATATATATAAAAATATTTTCAAAATGTAAATTTACATTTGCGAATAATTATATTTTAGTATTTTTATTTAAAATTTAGTTAATATAGAATTATTTATAAATTTTCTAAAAATATGATTTATACTTTTCTATACTTTAGTATAAAATAATTTTAATTTAATTTATTTTTACTTGAATATTTACGTATACTATGCTAGTATTTTAGTAATGCAATTTTGCAGTTATTAGTACAATTTTTAATTAGGAGGTTCTCTATGGAGAGGGATGCAAAAAAAATATTTTGGTACACTCTAGCCTTCATGGCATTTTCAACGGTTTGGGCGTTCGGGAATGTTGTTAATGGATATTCAGAATTTGGTGGATTAAAATCTATAGTTTCTTGGATTTTAATTTTCGTAATCTACTTTATTCCTTATTCATTAATCGTTGGTGAGCTAGGTTCTACTTTTAAAGATGCAGGTGGTGGTGTAAGTTCTTGGATAAGCTCTACACACGGTAAATTACTTGCTTATTATACTGGATGGACAATGTGGGTTGTACATATGCCTTACATTTCTCAAAAACCATCTCGTATTATCGCTGCATTTAGCTGGGCGGTATTTCGTGATAATCGTATTAGTAAAATGAATATCACATATTTACAAATTGCTTCACTAGTGATTTTCATAGTAGCTTTATTCTTAGCTGCTCGTGGAGTTGATTTAATTAAAAAGATGGCTATGTTAGCCGGTTCTTCAATGTTCATTATGTCATTATTATTTGTTGTTATGGCTATCTCTGCGCCATCTATTACTGGAGCAAAAACATTTAAAATTGATTGGTCATTAGATACTTTCATGCCAACATTTGATGTGAAATACATTACCTCAATTGCTATATTAGTCTTTGCGGTTGGTGGGTGTGAGAAGATTTCTCCTTATGTTAATAAAATGAAAAATCCATCAAGAGATTTCCCTCGTGGAATGATTGCTTTAGTTGCTATGGTTTGTACAACTGCTATCTTAGGAACATTTGCTCTTGCATTAATGTTTGATACAAATAATATTCCTAAAGACTTACTTACTAACGGAACTTACTACGCATTCCAAACTTTAGGTAATTACTACGGGGTTGGTAACTTATTCTTAGTAATCTACGCCATTGTTGATTTAATTGGACAAATTTCTGTTATAATTATTTCTATCGATGCTCCACTTCGTATGTTACTAAGTAATGCGGATGAAAAATATATTCCTAATAAATTATTAACTAAAAATGAAAATGACGTATACGTTAATGGTTTAAAACTTGTTGGTGTTATCGTTTCTATCTTAATAATCATTCCAATGTTTGGAATTAAAGAAGTTAATGATTTATTCAAATGGTTAGTTAAACTTAACGCTGTATGTATGCCTCTACGATACCTATGGGTATTTGCTGCATATATTTTCTTGAAAAAATCTGCAGAAAAATTCCAATCAGAATATAAATTTGTTAAAAATAAATATATTGGTATGGGACTAGGAGCTTGGTGTTTCTTCTTAACAGCATTTGCTTGTATTGGTGGTATGTATACACCTGAAAGTACCTTCCAAACTGTTATGAATATCGTAACTCCGATTATCCTACTTTCTTTAGGATTAATCATGCCTTACTTAGCTAAAAAAAATAATAAATAATTATTTATATGAGTCTGAGATTTATTTCTCAGACTCATTTTTAATATTGTTATGGGAGTGACTCAAAGATCGTAATTTCAGATAAATCAATTTTATCGACCAATCTCTGCAAAATTTATTATATATCAAATCAATTTTTATAAAACGAATTTAAGGGAGCGACTCAAAAATCGTGATTTCGTAGAAATCGATTTTAATGAGTCGCTCCCGTACAGTTTTTTATTCTAATCCTTCTACATAGCTATATGCACTTTGAGCTGCAATAGCACCATCAGAAGCTGCTGTAATTACTTGGCGAATTTCTTTTACTCGAACATCACCTGCAGCAAAAATTCCTGGTACTGATGATTCTAATCTTTCGTTAGTTGGTATATAACCAGCTTCATCAGTAATTCCTATAACTCTGAAATCTTGTGTTTGTGGTAACATACCAACATAGATGAACACACCATCAGCTGGAATTGAACTTTCTTCTCCAGTTTTCACATTTCTAATTTCGATAGACGAAACTTTTCTTTCACCTTTAATTTCGTAAGCAACACTGTCCCATACGAACTCGATATTTTCTCTAGCAAATGCTCTATCTTGAAGAATTTTTTGTGCACGAAGTTCATCACGTCTGTGAACAATAGTAACTTTGGCAGCCAGGTTAGAAAGATAAAGAGCCTCTTCTACCGCTGAGTCTCCTCCACCGATAACTACTACTTCTTTATTTCTAAAGAATGCACCATCACATACTGCACAGTAACTTACACCTTTTCCTGAAAATTGTTCTTCACCAGGAACATCAAGATTTCTGTGTTCTGAACCTGTTGCGATAATTATTGATTTAGCAACATATTCTTTTTCTCCTGCTACTACATACTTAAGATTGTCTCTTACACCTACTTTTGTAATATTTCCAAAAGCAAATTCTGTTCCGAATTTCTTAGAGTGTTCGAACATTTTCTCTGATAGCTCAGGACCAGTTACCATTTCATATCCTGTGTAGTTTTCAATCTCTTCTGTTGATAACATTTGACCACCTGGATATTTTCTTTCTAACATCAGCACTGACATGTTAGCACGTGATGCGTAGATTGAAGCTGTCATACCTGCTGGACCTGCTCCAACGATAATTAAGTCATAAATTTTTTCTGACATATTTTCCACCTTCTTTTTATGATTCTCTATACAAAATCTTTTTATTTCGATATTTTGTATTAAGCACTATTAAGTATATCAAACTTCCTACCACAAATACTAGCGAAAGGACTTGAGATACTCTTAGACTTCCAATATAAAGTGAATCTGTTCTCATTCCTTCTACGATAAATCTCTCTACTCCATATAAAATTAAATATGTAGCAAAAACTTCACTTTGAGCTAGTTTATTTCGTACTAGTAATAATATTACAAGTGCTATTAAACACCATAAACTTTCATATAAGAACGTTGGTTGACGGTACGCACCATCAATATACATATTTTCAATAATGAAATTCGGTATAAATCTGTTTTCTAAATATTCTTTAGTAACTATCTCACCATATGCTTCATGATTGAAGAAGTTCCCCCAACGCCCTAACATTTGTCCTACTAATAAACTTGGAGCTATAATATCTAATAATTTTATTATCTTAACACCTCTTCTTCTTGCAAAGAAGTAAAGAACGATAAATCCTCCAATTAAACCTCCATAGATAGCTATACCACCATCCCAAATAGCTATCATACTACTAAAGTTACCTGCATAATACTCCCATCTAAATATTACATAGTATGCGCGTGCAAAGATGAATGCTATTGGCAATGCTATTAGCAATAAATCTAACATTGTATCTTGTTTTAAGCCACGTTTAGTAGCTTCTCTATCTGCAAGCAAGTACGCAAAAAATACTGTCGTAGCAATTATTATTCCATACCAATAAACAGGTTTACTAAATAGATGAAATGCAACTGGATCTAAGAAACCTAATGTCATATTAGTTCACCCCATTATTCATATTATTTTGTTTTATCTCTTCTGCTAGTCTTGATGTAAAATCTTTAGCAGTATTAATTCCCATTTGATTTAATCTGTAGTTCATCGCTGCAGATTCTATAATGATTGCTACGTTTCGACCTGGCCTTACAGGAATTGTTTTCTTTTCAATTTTAGAATTAAGAATTTCTCTATGTTCGTCTCCTAATCCTATACGATCATATTGTTTTTGATCATTCCATGTTTCTAAATGTACGTTTAATTGTAATCTCTTATCACTTCGTACTGCACCAGTACCAAACAGTGTCATTACGTTAATAATACCTAATCCACGAATTTCTAATAAATGTTTTATTAGCGTTGATTCACAGCTTCCAATTAAATAACCTTTTTCAAATTCTTTAATATCAACTCTATCATCAGCTACTAATCTGTGTCCACGTTTAATTAGCTCTAGAGCTATTTCACTCTTACCGATTCCACTTTCTCCTGTAATCAATACTCCAATACCATAAACTTCTATGAACACACCATGAACCGAAGTTGCAGGTGCAAATTCTTTTCTAAGATAGTTTGAAATATTACCCATAAGTTTTGTAGTATCTTGGTGACACCTTAAAACGGGTGTATCGTATCGATCTGCAGCTTCCTTTAATTCTTTAGGAACTTCTAAATTTCTTGATATAATAATACATGGAGTTATTCTTGTACAAAGCATTCTCATTCTTGATTTTTTCTCAATTTCAGGAATTAATTTAAAAAATGATAATTCACTAGTTCCTAAAATTTGAATTCTCTGTGGTGAATAATGAGAAAAATATCCTGCCAGTTGTAAAGCTGGACGTGATAATTCATCAGTAGTTATTTCTCTGTCTAAACCCTTTTCTCCACTAACAATTTCTAGATTTAATTTTTCTACAAGATCTCTTGTTGTAATTTTTGCCATAATTTTTTTCCTTTTATTTATTTTTAAATGTTTTAATTACTATCTTTCTATCATTTGTATTTAATATAAAATTAAATAACATAATAATTATCACCAAGCCAAAAGCAGTCCAAAATGACATTATCTCAAAATGTGGCGATAATATAAAAGAAACTAAATATACTAATGACGTCCTAACTAATAACGAAAATAATCCCAAACTAAATATTGATATCATTATAGTTATCAATAATATAGGTCGAACTAATATAAATAAAATAGTAATAAGTAATGCTCCTAAAAATCCGTATACTGGATGATCGACTCGCAAACTTCCTTTAGTCAAACCAGAAAAGGCAATTACAATAAATGTATTTAATATGACCTTTTTTATAATAGGCCAATATAACTTTTTAAATGTATACATATTTTTCCTTCTTCTTGTTATTTATATAAAGTAGAAAGTGAGAAGCAATGTCCTCACTTTCTTAAATTTATATTTTTAATAATTATTTTGAAAACTCTTCTGTAATTTGAGGAACTACTTGTTTTTTACGTGATACAACACCTTCTAGTGTCATAAAGTCATTTTCAAGAGTTTTTCCAAATGCAGCAGCAACTTTATCTTGTTTATCTCCTAATACTAATACTTCTGAATCTGAAGTTAAGATATTTGTGATTACAAATACATATGCTGCTAATCCTTTAGAATCTAATTCTGCTTTAATAGCTGTTTCTAATTCTGCTTTTCTTACTGCTACTTCGTTTGCATCTACTGTGTTGATTTGAGCTACTACAAGTTTATCTGCACCTAAAACAAACTCTTTAGCATCTAATGAGATTAATGTTTCAGCAGTTTTGTCAGTTGTTGAAGCTCCAGCTTTAAGCATTGCTAAACCATATTCTTCAACATTTACTTCAGCGATAGCTGCTAATTCTTCTGCTGCTATTTTATCACGTAAAGTACATGTTGGTGATTTGAATAATAATGAGTCAGAAATAATTGCTGATAGCATTAATCCTGCCATTTGTTTATCGATGTGAACACTTTGTTCCTCATAGATTTTTTTCAAGATTGTAGCTGTACATCCTAGTGGCTCTGCACGGTAGTATAATGGTCCAGCAGTTTCAAAGTTTGCGATACGATGGTGATCGATTACTTCACGGATAACTGCTTTTTCAATTCCATTAGCTGATTGTTGGAATTCATTGTGGTCAACTAAAATAACATGTTGCCCTTCTGCTACTCCATCGATTAGACGTGGTAAACGTACATTAAAGTATTCAAGAGCATATCTAGTTTCATCATTAATTTCTCCAAGTCTTACCGCTTCAGTATCCATTCCTTGAAGTCTTTTTAAATTGTTGTAAACGATACATGAACAAATTGAATCAGTATCTGGGTTTTTGTGTCCAAAAATTAAAATATTTGTCATTTTCTAACTCCTTATTTTATATTTATACTTACTTATATTTTACCTTTTTTTAGTAATTATTTCAAACTTATTTTAATAAATTATAATCTTTTTTTCGCTAAACTTAAGTCCACATGACAGTATCCTGTAGGATTTTTTTCTAAGTATTTTTGATGATATTCTTCAGCATCAATATAGTTATTTACCGCTTCTACTTCTACAGCAATTTTCTTAGTATAATTCTTTTGAAGTTCTTCTATAAACTTAACAGCTTCGTCTCTTGTTTCTTCATCTACGTAGTAAATACCCGTTCTATATTGACGACCTCTGTCTCCACCTTGTTTATTAACACTTACTGGATCAAT
>CAURKK010000031.1:0-13877 GCA_963525505.1 uncultured Gemella sp. | reverse complement strand
TTGGGTTGTTGGCTTTTATGGATATCCCAAATGCTAGTGCAAAAGGTGCTGTAGAGTATTTTAAAAAACAAAGAATACACACAATGATGATTACAGGTGATTCATATTTGACTGGAGAAGCTGTAGGAAAGATTGTTAGAATAGATGAGGTAAGGGCGAATGTTATGCCAGAGGATAAGGCGCAGATTATAAAAAATCAAAAGGAAAAATATGATAGTGTAGCTATGTTAGGAGATGGTGTTAATGATGCGCCAGCACTTGTCCTTGCTGATGTAGGTATAGCTATGGGAAATGGTACTGACGTTGCGATGGATGTTGCGGATATGATTTTAATGAAAAATGATTTATCAAAACTTAGCTATGCCCATAAATTAAGTAAGAAAATGCTTAAGATAACTTACCAAAATATTATCTTTGCGATGTTTGTTGTAGTTGTATTAGTTGTCTTAAATTTCTTAGGGGAAATGGATATTACCTTTGGTGTTATTCTTCATGAAGGAAGTACGCTAGCTGTAATATTAAATGCGCTACGAATGTTAAGAGAAGTAAAAAATTAAGAATAAAGGATAGAAACGAGCTTGCAAAAGTTGATTTTAAAATCATAGGTGTAAACTCATTCCTATCTTTTGTTTTAATAATCTTGCTTTAAATAGCGAATATGGTTATAATAAACTATGTTAAGATGGAGGTAATAGATGAATACTTTAAAAGTGATAGAAAATATACCAGAGGAAAAATTAGATAAGGTTTTAGCATTATTTCATTTGTTACGTAATAAAACTAGATTTAAGATTTTATTATTATTAATGGAAAAAGAAAGAAATGTTAGTGAACTTGAGAAGATTATTGGTGGTACACAGTCTGCAATATCTCACCAATTAGCAGAACTTAGAAATATGAAGTTGGTAAAAGATCGCCAAGAAAAAAGAATGAGATACTATAGTATATATGATAATCATGTAACATCGATAATAGAAGCGGCAGTAAGTCATATAAATGAGGATTGTTAGGAGAAAGGAAATAGCTACATGCAGTATGATGTTATAATAATTGGTCTTGGAAGCGCAGGGCTTATGGTTGCTGATAGGTTAAACGATAGTGGCTTGCGCGTTTTAGTCTTGGAACAAAATAAACGCGCAGGGGTAAAACTACTTTTAACAGGGAATGGTCGTTGCAATGTTATGAGTAGTGATAATGCTGAAGATTTCGTCGCGGCTATTCATAACGGACGATTTTTGCGTAGTGCATATCATAAATATAATGTGAAAAAGTTCTTTGATAAGCATAATTTAAGGCTAAAGCAAGAAAATAGAAGATTGTACCCGGCTAGTGAAAAAGCACGTGATGTAGTAAATACATTTAAAACTGATCACGCTAAAATAAACTACAAAGAAAAAGTTGAAGATTTAATATTTGAAGAGGATAAACTAGTAGGGGTTCGTACTAATATAGATACATATTATGGGAAAAATGTAGTTATCTGTGCAGGAGGAAAAACTTATCCGCAGAGTGGAAGTGACGGTTCTCTCCATAGAATATTAAAAAAACATGGTGTAAAAATTACAAAAATATATCCAAGCGAAGTAGCATTGGTATTTGATGATTTTAAAGAATTATCAGGAGTTGCGCTTCAAAACATAAGAATGTTTCATAAAAAAAATGAACGCACAGGGGACTTACTTTTTACGCATAAAGGATTAAGTGGACCACTATCAATTGCTATGGGAGAATTTGTAGCTAGATTTCCAGAAGATAAGTTTTACTTAGATTTTTATCCGGAATTAAATGAGGATGAGTTATTTGAGAAGCTTTGGCAAGATAATAAATTTTTAAGTGGAAAATTACCGAAAAGTTTTTATAATTTTATGTTCAATAAGTATTTCCCGGAAAATATTAGTAAAAAAGAACTTAGAAAATTTGTTTCAAAGATTAAACGTTACGAACTTGTAGATATAAAAACAATGCCATTGGAATATGCCTTTACAACAGCTGGTGGGGTTGACTTAAAAGGGGTCAGTCCGAAAACATGTTCTCATAAAAAAATAGATAATTTATATTTTGCTGGAGAAATTTTAGATTTACATGGGGAAATCGGGGGATATAATCTGATGATCGCATGGTTTACAGGTATGATAGTTGCAGATGCTATTAAAGAAAAATTTGGATTGGAAGTTTAAATAAATTTTTCAACTTGTAATTATACAAAAAATACAAATAAGATTAGGTAGATTATTCTTTTTAAATAGAAAGTATATAGAAAAAATGCTAATTTAATCTAACGCTTACCTTTTAGGTATGGTTGAAAGAAGCTGAAATAGTTAGTATAATCTAAATATACTCAAAATAATGAAAGGATGAGAGATATTTATGAAAAAAATCTTTAAATTATTAGCTACTATTTTAGCAGTTTCTCTAATTTTATTAGGTTGTAGTCAAAAACAATCGACTGAAACTAAACAAGAGGAGAAAAAATTAGACTTTGGTGGTAGAACGATGAATGTTGTCGCTACTTCTGAAAAATACAAAAAACTATTTGATAAATTCGCAGCAGAAACAAATAGTAAAGTCGAATTTTTATCTATGTCAAGTGGAGAAGTAATTTCACGCACAAAAGCAGAAGGAAAACCTATGGCAGACCTTTGGTTTGGTGGAGGCATTGATGCTTTTATGGCTGCTAAAAAAGATGGACTTTTAGAACAATACGAAGCTAAAGGTTCTGATAAAATCAAAGAAGGTTTTAAAGATAAAGAAAATTATTGGTTATCAAAAGGGATTACTGTAGTTGGATTTTTAGTTAATGAAAAAGTCTTAAAAGAAAAAGGATTAGAAGTTCCTAAAAAATGGTCTGATTTAACTAATCCAAAATATAAAGGATTGATTATTATGAGTAATCCAGCGATTTCAGGAACTAATTTCGGTGCTGTAGCTGGAATTTTAGGTCAAAAAGGTAATGAAAAAGGTTGGGAATATTGGACAGAGTTTAACAAAAACGTAGATTTCTACAGTAAACGTGGTAAAGATCCACAAGAAAAAACAGCTGCTGGGGAATTTGGAATAGGAATTATCCCTGTTGATAAATCTGCATTTGATGCAGCTAAAAAACATAATTTAACAGTTGTTTATCCTGAAGACGGTATTCCTTGGATTCCTGAAGGAGTTGCAATCTTCAAAAACTCTTCAGCAACAGATATAGCAAAAGCATTCGAAGACTTTATCTTGAAACCAGAAAACCAACAATTAATTGCAGAACTTGATGGTAAAGATGGTGCTCAAATGGTAATCGATGGTTCTAAAGGAGCAGATTTAGGATTACCAAAAGATAGACTTCTTAAAGAAGACCTAGCTTCATTTGGTAACGAACGTAGTGCTATTCTTAAAAAATGGAAAGAATTAGTAGGGGATAAATAAAATTAAAAGGTGATAGCAAATTTATTTTTCTTATTTGCTATCACTTTATTTTACAAGGAGGTATTATGAGAGTAAAAACAATAAATAAATTTGATATAAGCATAATAATGGTGCTAGTTATTTCGTTTATACTTTTTGTATTATACCCATTTGTAATGATTTTTATTTATGGGATGAAGGGTGATTTAGTTAGTATATTTCTTCAAAGTAAAAGTTATTACTTAAAACTATTAACTAACTCTCTTAAAGTTGCTAGCGGAACAACTATTGTAACGGCGATATTATCTGTCTTTATAGCGATATTTTATTTTATAAGTAAGAACGCCGTTAAAAAACTTATGGTTTTAGTATTTATGATAGCGATGATTTCACCACCATTTGTTACATCTTTATCGTATATAAATTTATTTGGAAGACGTGGCTTAATAACATATAACTTATTAGGACTAAATTATGATCCGTATGGTTTTTTAGGTATTGTTAGTATGCAAAGTGTTACTCATATAGCTATAAATGCCTTGCTTTTAATTGGTTTTGTAAATGGAATTAATTATAGCGTCATTAACTCTGCAAGATCGTTAGGTGCTAATACAAATAGGGTTATATTGGATGTTTTGATTCCGTTAATGAAACCAGCTATTAAGGTGGTTGTACTCCTTACGTTTATAAGAAGTGTAGCTGATTTTACAACACCAGCTATTGTTGGTGGTAAGTATAATGTCCTTTCAACAGAAGGTTATTTAGCTTTTATTGCAGAAGGTGATGTAAGTAAGGCGGTAATATTGAACTTTATTATTTTATTACCATCACTTTTAGTTTTTTTACTATTTTCAAAAAGTCTAAAAAATGTTGTCGTTGAAAATAGAGGTGTTGCTTATTTAGGTTTAAATATAGAGAAAAAAGGTCTAATATATCGACTGTCAGCATTAGCTAGCATTATTACTATTTTTATTTTAGTATCTTTATATGGAGCTATAGTCTTATCTGCGTTTACTACTATGGAATATGGGAAACTAGTATTTACTCTACAGAATTTTATTGATACTAATGAGTATATTTCTGGAGTCTTTCTTAGAAGTATAATCTATGCATTAATCGCAGGTGGTGTAGCTTCTATAGTAGGACATATTTTACAATATTATATTCAAATTCAAAAAATAAAATCATTAAAGATAATTGATTTTATCGCTACATTGCCATACATATTACCAGGAACATTTTATGGATTAGGGTATGTTCTAGCATTTAATTCGTATCCGCTGAAAATTACAGGTACAGCTTTGATAGTTATACTAAATTTAATTTTCAAACAAATGCCATTTGCTAGTAGAATTGGATATAGTTCAGTTAGTCAAGTGCCTTTAGCTCAGCTAAAAGCGGCTCGTGATTTGGGAGGGAAAAGACTTGATGAATTAAAAGATGTTGTATTACCGTTAACGAAGCAAGGTCTATTTGTCAGCTTTATCAACGGTTTTAATGCAACGATGACAACGATAGGATCTATTATATTTTTAGTATATCCAAGTCAAAAAGTAGCAACACTAGTAATGTTTGATGTTATAGAAAGTGGTAAGTATGATATAGGTTCAGTAATTGCTTTTTATATTATCATGATTTGTTTGGCAGTTAATGTTTTATATTACTTAATACTAAATAGGAAGAGGTAGTTATGTATTTGCAACTAGAAAATATTTTTAAAAATTATAATGAAAAAGAAGTTTTAAAAAATATAAATTTTGAGATAACTGAAGGACAACTTGTCTGTGTTTTAGGGCCTTCTGGCTGTGGGAAAACAACTTTGTTAAATATAATTGGAGGTTTTATAGAAGATTTTTCAGGTGAAATATTTATAGACAAGACAGATATAACTAATGTTCCACCTGAACGAAGACCTGTAGCGACGGTATTTCAATCATATGGACTATTTACTCATAAAAATGTAATAGAAAATGTTAGCTATGGTTTGAAATTTTTGAAATTATCAAAAAAGGAAATTTTAGAGCAAGCTACTTTGGTTTTAGAAAAAGTAGGACTTGCAGGCTATCAAAATAAATATATTTCTGAATTATCGGGGGGAGAGCAACAAAGGGTTGCTATTGCACGTAGCCTAGTGTTACAACCTAAGGTTTTACTTTTAGATGAGCCATTCTCTAATCTAGATGTTCATCTTAGAGGAGCTATGAGAGATGAGGTAAGAAGAATACAAAAGGACTTTGGTGTCACTATGATTATTGTTACTCATGACCAAGAAGATGCTTTTAGACTCGCTGATAAGATAATTGTTATGAATAATGGTGAAATAGAGCAAATAGGAACACCACAAGAATTATATAGCAATCCTAAAACGGAATTTGTGTCAAAATTTATAGGTGAGAGTAATTTATCGAAAGATGGACATGTTTTTAGACCTGAGAGGATTAAATTGAAAAAAGATAACAATCAGGAAAATACAATTTTAGAAAAATTTTATTTAGGGGCTACGATAGAATATAAAGTGCAAACGGAGAAATATGGATATTTAAAAGTTTTGACATTGTCATCAGAAGAAACTTTTGAAATAGGTGATAAAGTTGAAGTAATTATAAAATAAGGAAAACACTAATAGGGATATTAGAAGTCTCTATTGGTGTTATTTTTTGTTTACTTTTAGTAGTGGAGGTAGTATAATAAGGGGTATGTTTTAATGAAAGAAAGGATATGGAACAGTGAAAAAGCATTTCAAAAAAATATTATTAGGTATTCTTGTGATTTTAGTAGTTGCCTTTGGTTTTACAGGGAATTATTTTTATAATTTTGCTTTGAATCCAAAAGTGGATAAGAGTGCAATAGTAAACCAAGATAGTGATGGGAATAAAGAAGATAAAAAGGCTGTAGAAAATTGGTTTGAGACTACTAAAAAAGAATTAACAATGGATTCTGTAACTAAAAATAAACTGGTAGGATATAAATTTGAAAATCCAGGTGCTAAAAAATGGGTAATAGTAGTTCACGGGTATACTAGTAGTTCATTTAAAATGGCAAATTATATTAAAAAGTTTTACGACATGGGATATAATGTTTTTGCTCCAGATTTAATCGCCCACGGGAAAAGTGAAGGTGAGTTTATTTCTATGGGAGGGTATGATTCAACTGATTTAGTCAATTGGATTAAAAAAATTTCGGAAGACAGTGGTAATGCTGATATAGCGTTATTTGGTATAAGTATGGGAGCAGCTACTGTTATGAACTCGTTAGGCAAAAATCTACCAAGTAATGTGAAAGTATTTATAGAAGATAGTGGTTATGTTAATTTAAAAACAGAATTTACATATCAACTGAAAAAATTATTTAATTTACCTAGTTTCCCTGTTATTCCAGCAGCAAATACAATGACAAAATTGCGTGCAGGTTATTTCTTCGGAGATGTTGATGCAACAGAGGCGTTAAAAAATACTAAACTACCAGCTTTAGTATTACATGGAGAAGAGGATGGTTTTGTACCTATAGAACATGGGAAAGCGGCTTATGAATTAATTAATTCTAAAAAAGAATTCCATAGTTTTCCAGGTATGAAGCATGTTCAAGCAGAGAGAAAATTTAGAGAACAATACTGGAATATTGTTGGAGAGTTTTTAAATAAAAATTTTAATAACTAAATTATAAAAAAATTAAGAAGCAATACGATTGTACAGCTTCTTAATATAAAATAAAAGAGTATCTTGCGATACTCTTTTTTCTTAAGTAATTATTCTCCGATAACTACTAATTCTTTGTTAAGTTTGTTTAATACTTCGCAACCATCTTCAGTTACAAGAACTAGGTCTTCAATACGAACTCCAAGCTCTCCAGGAAGGTAGATACCTGGTTCGATAGAGAAAATCATACCTGGTTCACATTTAGTTTCGTTGATACTAGAAATATCTCCGTATTCGTGACATTCAAGCCCGATGTGGTGTCCTGTACGGTGTGTGAAGAATTCTCCGTATCCTTTTTCTGTAATATAATCGCGGCAAGCTGCATCTATATCACAGAATCTAACTCCAGGTTTAACTAATGCGCAAGCGCGTTTTTGTGCTTCTAAAACAGTTTCGAATACTTCGCGTGCTTTTTCGCTTGGTTGTTTCCAGAATACTGTACGAGTCATATCAGAACAGTAGTTATCTTTGATTCCACCCATATCAACGATAATAGAGTCTCCAGGTTTTAGATATCTATCACCAACTGTACCGTGAGGGTTAGCTCCGTTTGCGCCATATCCGATAATTGGATCAAATGACAATCCTTCAACTCCAAGATCTTCATGAATAGCAAGTAAGTCTTTAACTATATCTTTTTCAGATTTTTCAGCTGTAATGCTGTTGATAACTCTTTGACAAGCTTCATCGTTTAGAAGAGATGCACGGCGCATAAGTTCTTTTTCCTCTTCATCTTTAATCATACGAATGCGGTCAACGATTAGAGATACATCAACGAATTTGCTGTTTGGTAAGTATTGCATAAGTGGTAATAAAAATCTAGCTGGAAGAATTTTATCAATACCTACAGTAGCTCCATCAGAAATAACTTTAGATAATGTCTCGATTGGATTATCAGTATCAGAGTACACTACTTTTTCTAAACCTAAATCATTTTCGATAGGGAACAGAGCATTAACGAAAAGTTTGTGGTTACCATTTTCGTCAAGTAATACAGCATAAAATCTTTCACCTGGATGTTCCAAGTGACCAGTTAAGTAAAAGATTGAATAAGGATCACTAATAATAGCTTGATTGATACCTTGTTCTTTCATTTTAGATAAAATTTTATTAGTTCTTGAAAGTTTCATATTTATACAACTCCTTTAAAATATTCTGAACTTTAATTTAATTATAGCACTCAATGAAAGCAAATACAATACTGATATTGAAATATTTTTAGTATTTTGTTGAAAAATAGTTGTATGATAAAATACATTATGATATAATATAGAAAAAAATGTGATACACTCACAAAGAAAGAAGGGATTTATTATGTCAGAAGTAGCGGTTAAAAAATCTAAACCGTGGAGTTTTTATATGAGTTCTATCACTTTCTCATTCGAGAGAGCGGCGTACTATTCTTCTAAATGGCTTATCATTATCTATGTTACAGCTGCTGTAATTAGTGGTGGTCTAGGAGAAAGTGGTCTTGGACTAGGTAAAGTAGAAGGTGCAGCAATGCAATCTAACTTAGTAGCCTTTACTTATCTTGCCCCTGTATTATTAGGGTTTATTGCGGATAAGTTGATAGGTGCTAGATATCTTATTCCTGTAGGGTTACTTTTAATGGGATTAGGATATGGGTACGCAGGTTATGTTGGTACTTATTCTTCTTTATGGATAATGATTATCTTAGTTTCTATCGGAACAGGGTTTTTCAAAGGTAATATTCAAGCAGTAGTTGGAGAGATTTTTAAAGGTGATGAAAAACGTAAAGACGATGCGTTCTCAACTATGTATTCATTCATTAATATAGGTTCATTCGTTGGAACTACTGCAGTAGGGCTTTTATATGTTAAACTTGCAACATCAAGTGCTAACGGATACCTACAATGCTTCAAAATTGCTGGGTTACTTTGTATCATCGGTGCAATCTGGTTCGTTTTAGGTTATAAATCTTTAGGAGATGTTGGTAAACACCCATTCGCTAAAGGTGAAGAACACCATGAAGAAAAAGTAAAAGTAAATCGTCCATTAGAAAAATATGAAATTCGTCGTGTGTACTCAATCGTAATTATTTCATTATTATCAGTTATCTTCTGGATTTTCTGGTATTTAACATATGTAATTTTATACGATTATATGCCTAAATTTATCGATGATAAAATTGGTACATTTACAGTGCCAACTTCATGGTTAGACTCACTTAATGCTTTAACGTGTATAGTTTTAGGACCGATTTTAGGTGCTTTATGGTACAAACTTGCTAGACGTCCACAAGGAGACTGGAGTTTATACAAAAAAGCTTCAATCGCTTTATTCTTACTAGGTGTAACTTTTGGTATTTTAGCATTAACAGAATTTACTCGTGGAGTAGGGGCGCCTGAAAGCCAAAAAGCTAGTATTCTTTGGGTAATTCTATTCTTTGTAGTACTAAGTATTTCTGAAATGTTCTTCTCTCCATTAGGAGCATCATTCGTTTCTAAATATGCACCAAGACAAATTCTATCTATAATGATGGCAGTTTGGATTGTAGCAACATTCGGTGCTGCTAAAGGATATAGCTACTTGTATAAATTAGTAGCTGAGCTTCCAATAGTAAACGTAGCTTTAGGAATTGGTGGTGTCTGCGTAGTAGTAGCATTATTAGTATTCATTTTTGAGAAAAAACTAGCTAGCTTAGTAGAACTACGTGAAGGTGAAACTTTAGTAGAAGATTAAAATTATATAAAAAGAAGAGAGAGAGTTAGCTCTTTCTTCTTTTTTATTTTTTATATAAGAAATGCATTTTCATTTTATAATACTCTTCTGTATTAGTTAAGGAGCTTATATGCTTTTGATTTGTATTTTAATTTCTTTATTATATTTGTTTATTCTGTTATAGTATTGATTATTTTTTTAGTATTTATTGATGAAAAAAATTATTTTTTATGGTAAAATAATAATGTAAGAATAAAATAAAAATGAGGAGAATAGACTATGGCAGAATTAAGAACACTGTATCCTGAACTTTCAGCTAACTTTACTGGAATGATGAAAGTTGATGATACACATACAATTTATTATGAAGAAAGTGGAAATCCAGACGGAATACCTGTAATCTTCTTACATGGTGGACCAGGATGTGGGACAGCACCATCATGCAGACGTTATTTTGACCCCGAAGCATATAGAATTATTTTATTTGATCAACGTGGTAGTGGAAAGTCTACACCACATGCATGTTTAGAAAATAATGATACATGGCATATTATTGAAGATATTGAAAAAATACGTGAAGAACTAAATATTGACAAGTGGTTAGTATTTGGTGGTAGCTGGGGTTCTACACTATCATTATGCTATGCTATAAAACATCCAGAGCGTGTTTTAGGGCTTGTTTTACGTGGTATTTTCCTAGGACGTCGTGAAGATATACTGTGGATTTATGAAGAAGGGGGAGCAAGTAATATTCACCCTGAAGCATTTGAAAGATATCAAGGTATAATCCCAGAAGAAGAGCGCGGAAATCTTATTGAAGCTTATTACAAACGTCTAACAAGTGAGAACAAAGAAGAACGTGAACAAGCAGCAAAAGAATGGAGTATGTGGGAAGGTTCTCTAGTGACACTTCATCCAGATCCAAACTTAGAGCAAAGTTTTGGGGAAATTAATTACGCTATTTCTATGGCTACTATTGAGTGCCATTTCTGGATGAATAATATGTTCTGGGATGATGATGAGTGGATTTTAAATAACATTGAACCTATAAAAGATATTCCAACATTTATCGCTCATGGTCGTTATGATGTTGATTGTCGTGCTATTGGAGCGTGGGAACTTAGTAAAAAATTAAATAATTGTGAACTTGAGTTCTTGGTATGTGGACACTCTTCAGGAGAACCTGAAATTATTGATGCATTAGTACGTGCAACAGATAAATTCAAAGGTATCATAGAAAAATAATAAAATAATTTATTAAAAAAAATAGAGTAAAGATTAAATTAAAGACTATAGTGAAAAAGTACTATAGTCTTTAATTATGTAAAAAATAAATATATTTAATAAAAATATATTTTTACAGAAAATAACGTTATTTTATTAATGAAAAACGCTTTATTTTGTGTTAAAATAGTAAGTGTAAATATAATAAAAGGTAGGAGGTTCTAATATGGGAGAGTTACGGACGTTATACCCGGAAATAAATGAAAATTTCTCAAGAATGCTAAAGGTAGATGATGTTCATACCATATACTATGAAGAAAGTGGGAATCCGCAGGGGATTCCTGTAGTATTCTTACATGGTGGACCTGGAGGAGGAACTACTCCAACAGGTAGACGCTACTTTGATCCTAAGGCGTATAGAATTATTCAATTAGATCAAAGAGGAAGTGGTAAATCAACTCCGCGTGCTTGTCTGGAAAATAATGATACTTGGCATATCATAGAGGATATAGAAAAAATCCGAGAAGAGCTATCGATTGAAAAATGGCTTGTTTTTGGAGGGAGTTGGGGTACAACATTAGCTCTATGTTATGCGATAAAACATCCTGAACGTGTTTTAGGGTTGGTGTTACGAGGAATATTCCTAGGGCGTCGTGAAGATATAACATGGTTATATGAAAAAGGTGGAGTTAGTGAATTTTTCCCTGAAGCATTTGATAGATATGTATCTATTATTCCTGAGGAAGAAAGACATGACATTATAGGCTCTTACTATAAGAGATTAACTAGTGAAGACAGAAAGATTCGAGAAGAAGCAGCGCGAGAATGGAGTATTTGGGAAGGAAGTGTAATGACGTTATACCCAGTTCCTAATGTAGAAGAAAGTGCGGGAGAAATTAACTTTGCTCTATCAGTAGCGACTATCGAGTGCCACTTTTGGATGAATGATATGTTCTGGGGTGGAGATGATAATTGGTTGTTGAATAATGTTAGTACTATAAAAGATATTCCTACCTATATAGTTCATGGTAGATATGATGTTGATTGTAGACCGATCAACGCTTATGAATTAAGTAAAAAGTTAAATAATTGTGATTTAGATTTTGTTATATCTGGACATTCATCAGCGGAACCAGCTATCGTAGATGCTTTGGTTCGTGCTACAGATAGATTTAAAGAGATTTTAAAATAAAAATAAAATAAAAAATAAATTAAAAGGGGTAATAAAGATGGTAGTAAACGAAAGAATAGCTCAATTAAGAGCATTGATGGACAAAAACGGTATAGATGTTTATATGGTGCCGACAGCCGATTTCCACAATAGTGAGTATGTAGGTGAACACTTTAAGGCACGTGCATTTATGAGTGGGTTTACAGGTTCAGCAGGTACACTTATTGTAACAAAAGACTTTGCAGGATTATGGACTGATGGTCGTTACTTCTTACAAGGTGAAAAACAATTAGCAGGGACTGTAGTTGAACTTCAAAAAATGGGAGAACCAGGTGTTCCTAAAATTGTAGATTTTGTTGTAGATAATACACCTGAAAATGGTGTTGTAGGTTTTGATGGACGTGTTGTTATGTTCGGAGAAGGTAAAGAAATCACGACAAAATTAAAACACAAAAATGCAACTGTAAAATATGAAGTTGACTTAGTAGATGAAATTTGGAAAGATAGACCACCATTGTCAGAAGCACCAGCATTCTACTTAAACTTAGAACGTGCTGGAGAAACTGTTGCTAGTAAATTAGAACGAGTTCGTAAAGAAATGAAAGAAGCAGGAGCTAACGTTCATGTAATTACAACTTTAGATGATATAGGTTGGTTATTAAATATCCGCGGTATGGATGTGGACTTCTTCCCGCTATTATTAAGTTATGCAATAGTATACGAAGATAGGGTAGATTTATATGTAGATGAAAGAAAATTATCTGACGAAATTAAAGGACACTTGAAAGAAGATAACGTGGTAATTAAACCTTATAATGATGTATATGCAGATGTTAAGAAATTTACAGAAAAAGATGTAGTTCTAGTTGACCCAGCTCGTTTAAACTATGCTGCATTTAATAATATTCCTAAAGAAGTAACATTAGTTGAAAAGCGTAATCCTACGATCTTAATGAAAGCTATCAAAAATGAAGTAGAATTAAAACATACAATTAGAGCGCACGTTAAAGATGGTGTTGCGCATACTAAATTTATTTATTGGTTGAAACAATTAGTAAAACAAGGTATTAGTGAACAAGAAGATGAATTATCAGCTTCTGATAAACTTGTAGAATTCAGAAAAGAACAAGGCGGATTTATTTGTCCAAGTTTCGCGCCAATCTGTGGTCATGCGGAAAATGGAGCTATTGTCCATTACTCTTCTTCTGAAGAAACATCTATTCCATTACGTCCAGGAACATTCTTCCTGACTGACACTGGTGGTCACTATGAAGAAGGATCAACTGATATTACACGTACTACAGCTATGGGTGAAATCAGCGACCGTCTAAAAGAAGATTATACAAAAGTATTACAATGTCACCTGCGTCTATCAAGACTTAAATTTATGGAAGGTGTTTGTGGAGCTAACGTCGACTTATTTGCTCGTGCACCATTATGGTATGGATACGAAAACTTTAACCATGGGACAGGACATGGTGTTGGGTACTTAGGGAATATTCACGAAGGACCACAGGGTATTCACTGGGGAATCTATCGCTCTGCAGAACCATTTAAACATGGTATGACTATGACTAATGAACCAGGATTGTACATTTCAGGATCTCATGGTATTCGTTTAGAAAATGAACTTATCATTAGAAATTCTGTGAAAAATGAATACGGTCAATTTATGGAATTCGAAGTTATGACATTTGTTCCTTGGGATTTAGAAGCTG
>CAURKK010000030.1:0-14230 GCA_963525505.1 uncultured Gemella sp. | reverse complement strand
CCATGGCAAAGCGGCCGGGCGTGTCAGTAACCTTTCGCTTCAACGCAAGTCTTTTGCAAGACCAACATTAATTATTATACATGGTAAGTACATATATTGCAAGTATTTTGTTAAAAAATTTTTAAAAAAATTTATGAATGTGTTTTCTATTTTTAATTTCTTTTTTCCTCTGTTTTTATCGTCTTAATATTTACTATATTATATAGAAGAAAAAAATTATTTTTACCTTCTTATAATAAAAAAACTCGGAGATTTCCTCCAAGTTTTTTAAAACTTCTATGTTAATTTAACGGTAAAATATTGTATTGAATTTCCAAATCAGATGATAGTAAATGAGAAACTTTACAACGAAGTTTAATATTATCCAATACTCCTTGTCTATCTCCCGCTTCAAGTTGTTCTTCCGTTCTATCAACATGAACATTGGCTACAATTTTTCTATTATCATAATCTACCACTAGTTCAGTTTCTACCGCTAGATCTACTAATTCATATGCTCTGAAGAAATATCCTTTTGCACACATACTAACACATCCGTTGTATGCAGTAGCAAATAAATCCATAGGACCATCTTTACTTTCTTCTATAAACATTTTATAATCTCCACCAAGCGGTGTTGTTGCATGCGAAGTAAAACCTTCTTTAATTTTTAAATTAGACGTATACATAACTGTCTCCCTGTGTATATTTGATTTTAAGATTACTCTTAATAAGTTTATTATACTCTTCTATAAATTTTTTGTACACTATTTTTTCTCGGCAATAGATCTAATTGTATCAACTAAATCTACATCTTTATATGAGTAATTCACACCCTCAAAGTTCATATATTTTGTAATATCATTTGTCTGTAGTATTAGAGTAGCACCCGAAGCCGCAGCTCCTAACGCCCCAGGGCGAGAATCTTCTATAGCTATGGTATTATTTATATCTGCACCTAATTTTTCTGCTGCTAATAAATATATATCAGGAGCAGGCTTAGGATTTTTAACTTCTTCTTTTGTCGCTATAGCTGAGATAAATTTATCGAATCCTTTTCTTTGAAGGCCAGTCTCAATGTGTTCCCTTTTTCCGTTTGAAGCAACAGCCATTTTCACACCTTTTTCATAAAGATACTCCATTACTTCAGCAATACCTGGTAAAACTGGCGCATTATGATAGTTATCTAGTATTCGTTTTGTAATTTCTTCTTCAAATTTATCATATTCTTTACTAGCCATTCCAAATCTTTCATTGTAATACCTTTTACTAGTTTCTTCATTAGTTCCTGAAACATTTTCAATATAATCCATCTTATCTAACTTTTGTCCTAATACTTCTTCAGTCAAATCACGCATATTTTCATAATAAACTTTTTCTGTATCTACTATCGTTCCATCAAAATCAAAAATTACCGCTTCTAGTTTTTCCACTATAAATCTCCTTTTTTCGTATATACATATATTTATTATTGTATAATGTAATACAAAAAATTCAAAATAATATGGACATAAAAAAGAGCACCTAGAAATCTCAATGTTATTAACATTGAATTATCTAAGTCACCCTTAATTTATATTTCGTTGTTTTTTAAATTTTTTTCGATACAATTCGAATTTTACATTAATTATTCGAATCTAACTAATTTTTCCGCTTTTAGCCTCACTGATGGTCTTCCATCTTTTTCTTTTTTTCCAATTGCTATAAGCATTATCGGTATTAAATTCTCATCCAATTCGAATAATTCTGCTACTTTTTCTCTAACAAAACCACCGATAATATTAGTATCATACCCCATCGCATGAGCAATATTTGCAAACTGCATAGTCCACAACCCACAATCGAAATATACACCTTCTCTATTTTTATCATTCGGTAAATTTTCTAATTGAGGTCCCATACCTTTTTCAAAGCCATCTTTGACTTCTTCAGTCATATAACCTTTTTCTACAGCTTCTCCATATATTTCATCAAACTTCCCATAATAATTCAAATCCCCTAAAACAATAATCATAGCTGACGAACTATCATTTTGAATTTTATTATAATTTGCACTACCTAACTTTTCTTTTCCTTCAGGTGTATCAACAACGATATATCTCCAAGGTTGCAAGTTACATGATGATGGAGCAATATTAGCTTCATTCAACATTTCTATAATTTCTTCACGCTTAATTTTAACATTCGGATCGAAATACTTAACAGATCTTCTACCTTTTATTACATCAAAAAATCCAGGCTTTTTCTTACCTAATAGAGCATTAAAAAATTCTCTCACTAGTTTTTCTCCTTCCTTAAGTAATTAACTTGATTATTTTACTATACTCGAGAAGTATTATCAAATAAAAGGCTCCTTCTTTTAGAATTCCATAATAGTTATATTATATCTGCCACACTAATTCTCCCATTGTAAGTTTACATGTTCTACTATCCCCTATATGAAACATCCACTTTCCCCCTCATTTTTTCATCAAGTTTACCTCTATACTCCATCTTCTTTCAATAAACTATATTTTCTTTCCTAACAAAAACAAGTAGCCAATATCATATCAATCAGCTACTTGCTTTAAACAATAATTTTATATCGTAATGATAATATGTTCCTTTTACATATCATCGAATTTCTCACTATAAAATTTATCATAATTATCTATTTCCCTAATAATACTTCCAGGATCATTTCCGGTTTTGTAACCATAAGCAAATGATCTGACTCCTCTATTTGCGTATAATTCATCCCTACCAATTTGAAGTAAGAAAAAACTATAAGTTTATTAAACACTTTCCTACTTCTTTTTAATAGTTCTAAATTATCTACCCCCGCATATATAGATAAATATCCATACTCTACTTGCGAGTTCGGTCTTACCATATATTCACTACCTTCTTTTCTAAGTTTTCTTAGGATTAACTCCACTAAAAACTCATCTTGCATCTCTTCTACACTAAGTGTCTTTGATAGATATTCTTCTTTACTAGTGAACTTTATCTCTGGTTCAAAATATGTTTTTAACACCGATTCAGGAGGTATAGGTTCTAAGCCCTCGATGATGATTAAGTTAACACCATCAAGATACTCACTAAAAATCTCTAAACCGTTAAGCAAAACGACCGTACCATAAGAAGCAGTTACAATATAACCTCCTCTTTTTACTTTTGTCATTTTATTTAATAGTACCTTCTCAATTTCTTTTTTTGATATAGATTTAAAACTCTCTTCGGTAAATTCAATAAAATCAAAGGTTTGGTCTGGCATATTTTCTAAGACTCTCGCCCAAATACATCTATCCCAACCTAGTGGATTAATAAATAAGATATCTGTCATCGTAATCATCCTTTCAAATATCTACACTAAAATCCTAATTCATTACCAAAATCCTCTAATTTATTTACAAGTATCGCCCCCTCTTTAATGTATTCATTCATTGCATAACTCATCTTATCGCCAAATTTTCCTGGTAGGCAGAATACATCAGAGCCAACATCCAAGGCGAAATCGACCGTCCTTTGAGTTCCACTTCTTTTTGCCGCTTCAGTTACTAAAAGAGCACTGGAAAGACTAGCGACAATCCTATTCCTTTCTAAAAATTTATATTTCCTTATAGGTGAAGTTGGAAAATACTCAGATATAATAAGATGGTTTCGTTCTAATTCCTTATAAAGTTTATAACTTTTTTCCGGATAAATTATATTATGCCCATGAGCTATTACACCAATGGTGTACCCTTTACTTTTTAGAGCGCCCTCATGAGCAAGACTATCGACACCAGTCGCAAGACCACTAACTATAATAAAATTATTCATAGTTAAATATGGTACTATGCTCTGTAAGGCATCTTTTGAATATGAGGTATTGTTTCTACTTCCTACTATAGATATCTTTCTTCTAAATAGAAGCAAATCTTTATTACCCCTATAAAATATAACATATGGATAATCATAAATCCTAAATAGTTCTTTCGGATAATAAATATCATCACAAAATATATATTTCACATTATAAAATTCAAAATAACCTTGGAAATCAAACTTCATATTACTGTGAAGTTTGGTATAAACCTCCTCAGCATTATCACCGAAATATACGGCTAATTCGAGTATAGACAAATCTAATATCTCCTCTATACTATCTAAATCTCTAAACACCCTATGCATCTTTAAAGTTGTTACTTTCTCTATAGCTATTAAAGAAAGCAACACCTTTTTTTGTTCATCTGTGAAACTTCCGCTATACTCCCCCATAATTTTATCCTCTTACTTGACCTTTTCAACTAATAAAGCATAATACTCTTTAAATACTTTTAAGAATATTTCTCCTTGTTGAACATTATTAATATAAATACTATCTTTAAATTCTATAATATTACTCATTATTCTTATAAGTTCAGAATAACTCTTACCTTCTTTATAGAATCTATACATCAATCCTTGCCAGTATACAAGCGGAGTTCTAATAAGTACTTGCTCCAACATATTAACACCAATAATTTCAGGTATATTATTTAACTCTATATGTTGGTTATAAAACATACTCAATACTTTATTTTTTACAGTTTTATCGTATTTAATTTGTTCGTAAACATAGTTCTCAACATCCGATGGATATATCTTAGACGTTAAATCTTTATCCAGTAGTTTCAAATCAAGTGGCACATCAAACTCATCAATACTCAAACTAGTTTTTATACAAACAGCATTTCTTTTCTTCAAATTATGCGCCCATATTTGATAGAATTCAAATTTTTTATTAATATTATCCCATCCGTAGAAGAATACTTTCCCCTGATAATAATTCAAAAAATTATCCACAAATGGTGCATACCTAATATAACTTATACCATCATAACACTTCAATTCTTTTATGAATTTGTTTGTATCTATTAACCAGATTAATTTCAATCCAGCCTTCATATAACCCTTTGTTCTAGCTTTAATAAGTTCAAAAGGAATAACCGATCTTTGATATTCAAAAGCAATGCTGTTATCTTTAATAAAAACATCAGCTATTTGTATATCGTTATTTTCCCCTGTTTTAAAAATATGTTCGACTTCCACATTACGATATTTTTTTCTGAAATGTTCGTAAAGATCCTTTTTCGCTTCTAAATGCTCACTACTTTCCTTCTTATAAGTTTCAAATTCACAAGAACAATTTTTAGCATGTGCAAAATGCGATTGAATCTTTACTCCTTTTTTGAATATAACCTTGCCTCCACATATCGGACAGTGATACTCTTTATTTTTTTCTACTTCACTATCCAAAGCATTAAAAACTTCATCCTTACTATCGTATGCTACGTACATAATATTTCTCCTCTTTTTTCTGTACTACACTTACAAACTACATCTAACGGCTTCTTATTCAATTGTCATTTTACTTTAATACCCTATACATTCTATAGGTTGCATCACCTTCTTCTATTTCAACGAACTTATCTAGATTCACCCAGCTTATTTCATCTTTATGGTTATCACTATCCACTAAATATACTTTATCATCTTTTTTACACAAATAGTAATTTGTCTGACGAATACTAGCCTCTCTCATAAGATATGTACTTTCATCTTTTATAGAAAAATCAAGACAACTTGTTGTCCATGGTTTTTTCACATATTTTTTAACTTCAACAACACGATCATATTTTGTTGTATCCATATCATAGCCCTCCTTTGCCCTCTTTTTTATTTACTAGTCTATTTTTTACAAACTAAAATCTCTAAATCTATCGTAATTTCTTTTAATTGATCAATATAGGAATCTGTAATTTCTTTAGAAAATGTTAAAGGTGTCATCTTAAGAAAACTCGCAGCTTGCGTCTTAGTTAATTGGAAGGTGTCACTTACCTTTATCCTATCCACAATCTTGCAATTTTCTTCAATCAATTTCACAGTATCACTATTTGTGTATTCCTTCCCACCAATCAACTCCCTAATTTCTCTTAGGTAATCTGCATTTGGAATAATTTTTATCAAGTATCCATCATCTCCTAACACTCTAAAAAACTCCTCATAGTTCGCAGGTGTTAAAATGTTAAGAATGCACGAAACGCTTCCGTCCTTAAAAGGTAAATTAGCTAAGTTTGCAACCATATACGGATTAAACTTATCCTCTTTCACAGCGAGCTCTATCGCATCCTTACTATTATCCAAACCATAGAAATATTTCTCAGGAAATACTATTTTTAACTCCTTAATGTAATATCCTTCTCCACATCCGATATCCAGTACCACTTCTTCAGAATATTTTTCAATTACATTTCGAATACTTTTTAATACGTTCATGTAAAAACCATCATTGAAAACAGCACTTCGAGCTTTAAATAAACCTTCACTGTATTTCGTCGGTTTATAATTGTTTATCAGATGAATATAGCCTTTTTTTGAAAAATCATAACGATGATTTTTATTACAAATAAGACTGATACCCTCTATATAAGATTCCGATAAACACTTTGGACAAAGGTATATTTCCTCTTGATTAAACTTTTTTATTACATTTTCTATTTTCATTGAAACTCCTCTATACTTTCTAAGTTAATTGTATCAAATTTCTTTTAATAATGATAGCGAAAAACAGTTAAAAAATTAGAAATTTTCGTCTTTTTTAGATTTCCTCTTAAGTTTATTTTTAATAAGTAACTATTTATTTTATTACTATATATTAAAACAAAAAATGACGACACAATCCTTTGAAATATTTTTATCGTCATTATATTTATATATTATTATCTTTAATTATTTTATATTTATAATTTAAACAATTTTAAATTTATAAATATATTGAATATTTATTTCTTTTTTCGCTCTCTTAACTCTTTGAAAAAGTTCTTCATCAGCATAGAACATTCTTCTTCAAGCACTCCAGAGACAACCTTAGCTTGATGATTAAATTTATTTTCTCCTACAAGATCTATACAGCTTCCGCAACAACCATATTTAGGGTCACTCGCACCATAAATAACATTTTCAACTCTAGCTTGAACAATGGCTCCACTGCACATAACACAAGGCTCTACAGTAGTATATAAATAACTATTGTCAAGTCTCCAAAACCCCTGTTTTTCACAACCTTCTTTAATAACTAGCATCTCCGCATGATTCAATACCTGTTGATTTTCTTCACGAGTATTATGAGCTTTCGCAACAACCTTATCATCAATAACCAGCACAGCTCCAATCGGGACTTCTCCTTTAGCATAAGCTCTCCGCGCTTCTTCTAACGCCATCTCCATATAATAAGAATGATCTTTCACACCACTACATCCTTCCACAAATACTTTTTTCAATTTATTATATCATATTTAGAAATCATTGGGGTAAAATTACGAAATTATCGATAGCAATTGTAATTAGTATCTTATTCATTTTTATCACCTCATGTATATGATTATAGGTATTCTCTTGATAAGTATCTAATTATCAACATTATACTATTTGTTTTTATTAAGCACTGTTTTATTCTCTAAAAATTAAGTTTTATCTGAAACGATAATCCCCGCACCTAAAATCAAATAATAAAAAACTCGAAAATTCCAATCTTAATTAAGTTGATTTTCTCGAGTTCTTATTAAATTGTTTCTATATAATTTCATATTATGAAATATTATTTTATGATTTTATTATTAACTATTAAGCCAATAATATACATTTAAAAATATAATTATGGCTATAAACAAGAATGTTAACAAACCTAGGACTATAGCGTGTATTTTTCTTTTGAAATATAGATATCCAATAAATTCTCTAATAAAAGCATTTAACGTAAAATAGAACTTTGTCGGCGCTCCATAACCAATGCATCTAAAACCTAAAGTTCTTGCTTGGACTAATGCACGGTAAACGTGATAATAATTCGTCACCACAGCGAAACTTTTATCAGCTGGGATAAATTTCTTCGAAAAAATAATATTTTCTTCGGTAGAAGTTGATTTATCTTCTAAAATTATATCATTCTCATCAATCCCCTGCTCAAGGGCATAGTTTTTCATCGCAAAGGCTTCAGATACTACTTCATCAGGACCTTGACCACCTGACATGATTAGCTTACTCCCAGGATTAGCTTTATAAACTTTTATCCCTTTTCTAATTCTACTGGCAAGAAGTGGAGTTACCCTCTCACCAATCAATCCCGCACCTAAGACCACTACATAATCAATCTTTCTCGGTAAAATATTAATAACATTCAGAACGCTAGATACTAAATAAGACATGGCTATACACAAGAAATACAATACTACTAATCCAACATAAGAATAAAGTGCACTCAATGTTAGATTACCATAAGTATAATCGGCAACGCGTGGCCAATATATAAAATAGCCTACCAGAAAGAAGAACGTAGCTAGACTCAGTAGATTCCCAATTCTTAATCCTTCTCTTCTAATAAGCATAAACGAATTGAATAAAAACATAATTACTACTACAATTGGAAGGAGAGTGAATATTACTACCGCTATAAAAAGTAAGACTACACCCAAATTATAAACAAACTTATTACCTGCCGCATTATTAGTGATAAGTGCCATTACATAAAAAATAAAACTTAAACCTGTCGCTATAAAAAATATCCCTAAAAACAAGTTCCTTCTGTCAAAATACAAAACAGATAAGAACAATAAAAGGAATATCACAAAAACTATAAACGAACCTATTATCATAAAAAACTCCTACTTAATATATCTATAATATAAATTATATTGTAAACTAACAGACATGTCAATTACACCAACGAATATAAAAACTCTATTTTCATCATCCACTTAATATATTTCATAATAAACTCCAAACCAAAAAATGATGTTCATTTAAAATAGAAAACTATACTTATTCAAAAAAATTTTTTATGTTTTTAATTATAAATAAAATATCATAATATTAAATTCACAATCACACCTTTTCCCCTTTTTACTAATAATTTATTCTACAGATTGATTATATTTTCAAATATATATTTTATATAAATTTCTTTATTTTCGAGAAAATTTATCACTATTTAACATTAATCTACTCTATGCTATAATAATCTTGTAAATTTAATAATAAAAGGAGGAAAGTTACATGCAGAAAAAAATCAAAACTTTTCTAATATTTTTAGGAACATTACTTCTATGTTTCGTTATAAGTAGTCTAGGAGAAAAAGATGCTAAAGCAGACGAAGTTACCACTCCAAAATCCGAAAACACTTTACCTACTACTGATACAAACACCGTTGTTAAACCACCTATTAAAGATCGTACAACAGTATACTTGCCTTTATACAACCAAAATAAAGAAGAAGTTATGGACGATCTGACTTTTGAATTAAAAGGGAATAACGAAGTTATAACAGCTAAAAACGACGAAGGAGAAATTGGTGCGAAATTAAAAAATGATGCTAGTTACACTATTACTCTTCTTGAAAACGATAAATATACGTTAAAACCTTTTAGTTTCACGGTGAAAAATGGTTCTCCAACTAGGGATGACAACAATGAGCTTATATACAATTTAGATTTAGATAAAAAAACTAAAGAAGCCGTTGAAAAACCTAAGAGTAGAACTACTCTATATCTTTCTGTCCTAGAAGGCAAAGAAGAATCTGAAGCTGACTTAACTTTTGAATTTAAACATGGCGATGAAACTATTGTCTCAAAAAATGATGTTGGTCAAGTTGGTGCAAAATTACTTAACGATACTAGTTACCTAGTTAAATTACAAAATAACGATAAGTATGATTTCAAAGAATTCAGCTTTACATTAAAAAATGGAACACCTTATCGTGATGACAATAAAGAGCTATTAGTTAGTCTTGATATAATAAAAAAAGCCACTAACCCTAAACCACAACCAGAAACTCCTAAACCGGATACTCCAAAACCAGAAACAAACAAACCGGATAAAGATCCTAATGATTGCGGATGCGAAACACCTAAACAAGATAAAGTAACTATTAAACAGCTTAAAGTTGTCGATATTAAAGACCCTGAAGGTGATACTATTAAAGAGCCTTTGACATTTGTATTCTTTAATGTATCAAAACAAAAACCTGCAGGAGAGTATACATCAACAGATGGAAAGCTTCCAAAAATTGAAATGTTGGTAGATGATGAATACGAAGTTTACCTTAAAACAAATGATAGATACGGTATGAGACATCGTCACTTCTACGCGTTTATGAATCATTATCCAATAGATATGGAAGATGAACACGAAAGATATACTGATAGATTAGAAGTTATTAAAAAAGATAAAGATTATGTAGAACCTAAACAACCTGCAGTAACAGCTAGAATGCAAGTAAGATATAAAGGTAAATTATTAAAAGAGCCTGTTACATTCGAATTTGTGAGCAACGGCGAAACACTAAAAGCTACTAGTAAAGACGGTCTTGTATCTGTTGATTTGCATGAAAATACAGACTACATGGTAGGAGTTGTAAATAACGATAAATATGACATTGAAACTTTCCCAGTAGTTATTAAAAACAAACAAGTCGGGAAATTCCCTTATGACCACCGTACTTGTTGGTTAGTTGAACACCTTGACCTTGTTGATAAAGGTACAATTTCTACAACCAACCCTCACTATACTATTGCTACAAAAGATGAAAAAGTAAGAATCTCTGGTATGGATTTTAAAGATTTAAACCTTGATGTTAAAACAATTGACCCTGCTACTATTCCAGCTTTAAAAGGAATGGATGCATTAGTATATGACATCAGCTTTATAAATATATATAGACATGAAATCGTAAATCTTAAAGGGGATTTCACAGTAACTGTTCCTAAAGATAGAAACAAAAAAGTTAAAGCAATTTACTACATCAACGACTTCGGTAAACTAGAAAAACAAGACGCTATACCAGGTGAATTTAATAGTGTAATTACTTTTAAAACAACTCACTTTTCTAGATATGCTCTTGTCTATGGAGAAGATAAAGAAACTACTGTAAAACCTAATGAAGATGCTAATAAACCTGTAGTTCCTGCGGTTAAACCTAACGATGATTCTAGTAAACCTGTAGCTCCTGCGGTTAAACCTAACGATGATTCTAATAAACCTGTAGTTCCTTCAGTTAAACCTAACGATGATTCTAATAAACCAATGAGCATGAACGCTCAAGATGCCCCTAAATTAGAGGTACCAGCATACGGTAATGCTGAAATCAAAAAAATAATAACTCAGATGGAACAAATCATCAACAAAATCAAAGATGGCGAAAAAAATGGAGCTAAAGCTGAAGATATCAAAGTATTAAAAGAAAGACTTGCCAACTTACAAGAAGCTTTTGATACACTAAGCCAAAACTTACCAGCTATCAACACAATACCTGAATTTGATTTGTCAAAACTTCCTAAATTTGATAAAAAATCACAAATTAACTCTGTTAACAGAAGTTTTAACCAAGAAGCTCCTAAAGCTAGTAATAAAGGAAATAAAACAAACTTACCAAATACCGGTATGAACTCTACTAGTTCTGCAGCAATTGGACTAGGATTAATTTCTTTAATAGGACTTGCTATTAGACGCAAACTTGCTAACTAATCAGCTATTTGGTCTTATAACACAAAAGAGTATGGATTTCGACCTTCCCATACTCTTTTATTTTATTTATTATTCAGTTCTCAATGCTTCTACTGGATCTTTCTTCGCAGCTATTCTCGATGGAATAATACTAGCTATAAGTGTTAGTACTAAACTAAGAGCTATTAACCCTATTGAGGCTTTAGCATTTAATGACGCTGTAAAACTCTCCACTTCTAATCCCTTAGCAACAGCTCTACTAATAGGAATAGATAGAAGCATAGTCACCACTACACCTACAGCACCGGAAATAAATCCGATTAATCCTGCTTCTGCGATAAAGATTCTTGTAATATCTTTTTTACGAGCACCAATTGCACGGAGAATACCGATTTCTTTCGTTCTTTCCACTACAGATACATACGTTAGTATACCTATCATAATAGATGATACAATTAATGAAATTCCCGCAAATGCCGATAGGATTAACGAAATTGTATTAATCATCTGTGACATAATTGTTGTCATCTGCTTCGCCATATCTGCATATGTGATACTATATTTGTGATAGTCTGAGCTGTCTGATCCATATTTCTCAGCCACTTTCTTATTAAAATTATTAATAACCTCTGCTATTTTATCACGATCATTGAAAGATTTTGGATAAAGCATAATTGCGCTTGGTGTAGATTTTCCACCTATTGTGGCAAGAATCTGATCTGCCATATCCGCATCAATCTTCTGACGCGTCGCCACATTTACAGTTTTATCCTTTTCTTGCGCAACAACAATATCAGATTTAGCCTCTTTTTCCAGCATCTTATTTTGTAATGATTTTGTATATCCGATTGTCATCTGAGGTCTAGTAAAACTATCTTTAGCTTTTAATATTGCCACTACCTTAACCTTAGTTCCCGAATTATACATCTTAGTATCAACATCACGTGGAACAAAACCATCACCGATTTTTCTATAATAGTTATTATTATCTATAACGCTAAATTCTTTTCCAATTATATCTTCATACTTAACCTTCGTATTTTCATCAAAACCTAATGCTTTTAACGTAGATTTGTCGATTTCGTTATTTTTCGCAGTAAATAGAACAACTTCATTATCACTAGGATATTCAAAATTATCTTTTGATGATTTTACCACTTCGTATTGATTCATAACCATATTCTTATCTTCTGGTAATACTCCAAAAATACTATCACCTAATGTGTCTTGATCTTGTTTTACAGCTACTACATCATCTTTTGTATTTTTAGTCAATGCCTGTATTGTATATCCTTGAGTAAATTCAATCGCAGAATAATAATCCTTTGCATTATTTTGAATATAGTTTATAAATGTTTCTCCATTACCTAATGCGTCCACCGAATACAAGTTTCTATGTATATCACGGCTAGACTTCGGTACTAATTCTGAACCATTAGAATCTTTTTCTGAATTGTCATCATCAACACTAAGCCCGAAGTTTACCTGATTTGCACTAATCATAATCGGCATCGATGATAAATTTTCGTTTTGCATCGTTTGAATATACTTATCCATTCCCGATGAAATAGATAATACTAGACCTATACTAATAATACCTATACTGCTAGCGGCAACTGTCATAAATGTACGGAATTTCTTCGTAAGAAGATTTTTAAAACTTGATTTAATCGCACTAGTAAATGCCATCGAAGTTTTCTTCAGAGAAAATTCATTATCAGTAATCTCATTAGCCTCATACGGATTTGTATCTTCTTGAATTTCTCCATCTTTAACTCGCACTATTCTATCACTATATTTTTTCGCTATTTCTGGATTGTGCGTTACCATTATAACTAACTTCGTCTTGCTTATTTCTTTAATAAGTTCCATAATTTGAACACTAGTCTTACTGTCTAATGCTCCTGTAGGCTCATCAGCAAGAATAATCTTTGGATCAGTTACTAACGCACGAGCGATTGCCACCCTTTGCATCTGACCTCCAGAAAGTTGGTTAGGCTTTTTATACATATGCTCCGCTAATCCAACATCTTCTAATACTTTCTTAGCTTTTTCATGATTTTCTGAATTAGAATGCCCTGAGATAGACAAAGCTAATTTTACATTTTCAATAACACTTAAATGAGATATTAAGTTATAACTTTGAAATACAAAACCTATAGTCCCATTTCTATAACTATCCCAATCTCTATCTTTAAACTCTTTAGTAGAACGCCCCATAAGCGCCATATCACCAGATGTGTATTTATCTAAACCACCTATAATGTTTAATAGCGTCGTTTTCCCACTTCCACTTACTCCTAAAATCGATACAAACTCATTTTCTCTAAAATGAATATTTACAGATTTTAGTACTTCTACTTCACTACCGCCAGTATTATACTTCTTAACTATATTTTTAAGTTCTAACACTATATATCCTCCTAATTTAATTTTATTTAAAATAATAATTAGTTTACATAAATAATTATCATGGTTTCAATTATACCATAAACTTCTAATCACTAAAAGTAATACCCTAAATGATTAAATCTAAAATTAATCTTAAGTTAATCTCCAAAATAAATTCCAGTTCAAAGAAAAGAGCTGGAATTTAACCTAAGAATAATTTTCAGCTGTAATCTACTTTAAAAGTTTAAAATAGAGTAAGTTACTAACCTTTATATTTTTTAACCAAGTAAAAAGGTAAAACTGTAGAGGCAATTGCAGAAATAACTATTAAAACTAACGCTACTGTTGAACTAAAGAA